>CAYMSZ010000008.1:0-12179 GCA_964393285.1 uncultured Lachnospiraceae bacterium
TTATGAAAGCTACAGGAATCGTGCGGAGAATAGATGACCTGGGACGGGTTGTAGTGCCCAAAGAGATTCGGCGCACATTGAGATTGCGGGAAGGGACACCCCTGGAGATTTTTACAGATCGAGAAGGGGAGATTATCTTTAAAAAATATTCTCCTATGGCAGAGATGGGAACCTTTGCAAAGCAGTATGCCGATGCCCTGGCCCAGACCACAGGGATGGTTGTTTACATCACAGACAGGGATCAGATTCTGGCAGTGGCAGGCACCAGGAAAGAAGGACTCCAAAAACCCATCAGCAGACAGCTGGAGCAGCGCATCCTGAACAGGGAAAGCGGGGAGGCAGGCAGAGAGGATCGGAAGTTTGTGCTGCCCTATGAGGAGGACAAGGAAACCTATGCGGCAGAGACGGTCCATATCATTCTGTGTGAAGGAGATGCCATCGGTGCTGTGATCCTGTGCAGCAGAGATGCAAAAATGAAGATAGGTGATGCAGAGAAAAAACTGGCGGCTACGGCTGCTAATTTTCTGGGTCGGCAGCTGGAATCCTGACAGAGGGGAAAACCGGGAAAAACCTTATAAATCTGGGCGGAAAACCAGAAAAAGCCTTGACAAATAGGGAGAATACGGATATAAATAGTTGATGTATTTAAAAAGATAACATTGAGGAGGAAATTATGAACAAGGCAGAATTTGTCGTAGCTGTTGCAGAGGCAGCTGGTTTATCTAAGAAGGATGCAGAGAAAGCCGTTAAGGCATATAGCGATGTGGTAGCAGCAGAGCTGGCTAAGGGAGGTAAGGTATCCCTGGTAGGCTTTGGTACTTTCGAAGTAAGCCAGAGAGCCGCTAGAGAGGGCAGAAATCCTCAGACCGGCGAGAACATCACCATTGCAGCATCTAACGTTCCTAAGTTCAAGCCCGGTAAGGCTCTGAAGGATCAGGTTAACGCTTAATCAAAAGCAAGGCTGTGATTGCGGATAAGATAAAATGAGGCATGGGGATGAGCACATCTCTGTGCCTTTTTTTCGTGCAAAAGCATGATTGTGAGACAAGGGACAAAAAGATACAAAAGTCATGTTGTTTGGCATCATATAGAAGAAGGAGAAGGGTGGGAAAATGAGATTAGATAAATTTTTAAAGGTATCCCGTATTATCAAGAGACGAACTGTGGCCAATGAAGCCTGTGATGCCGGTCGTGTTACCGTCAATGACAAGGTGGCAAAGGCATCCACAGAGGTCAAGGTAGGAGATATCATTGAAGTGCAGTTTGGTACAAGACCTGTGAAGGTAAGGGTGCTGGATATCCAGGACACCACCAGGAAAGAAGAGGCAGGCGGTCTGTTCGAATATCTGTAATCGGGAGCGATATGCCATGGAATGATCTGCAAAACAGGAATGCAGGTCCGAATTCTCTCATACATTAGTAGAAAGAGAAGGAGGATACAGGTATGGCATTGGAAGAAAAAATGGCGGCATCGGCAGCTGCCAGAACAAATCCCAAACCGGTGAGCCAACCCCATCGATTAAGCCTGACGGAGCGGGAGAGTGTTACCATAAGCGGCGTGAAAGATGTACTGGCCTTTGATGTGTCGGAGGTGCTTTTGGAGACGACAGAGGGGATGCTGTCCATCAAAGGAAGTGACCTTCATGTTAACCGTCTTACTTTGGAAAAAGGTGAGGTAGATGTGACAGGGAAGATAGACAGCCTTACATATTCAGATGCGGCTGGCTTCAAAAAGCCGGGGGAATCGTTCCTGAACCGACTGTTTCGCTAGATGAGCAGCATGATTACAGGGGAGCTGCATTTCCTGTTGGAATCCTGGCTTCTTGGAATGGGATTGGCAGCCGGCTATGAGAGCCTTCGCCTGCTACGAGCCTGCATCCCCCATAATTCCATCTGGATCGGTGTGGAGGATCTGCTTTTCTGGGTGCTTACGGGGTTGCTGTTGTTCACTATGATTTTAAATGAAAATAACGGAAAAGTCCGTTGGTATGCCCTGGCTGGCAGTGGAGCAGGGGCCTGCGTATATGGATCCATGATCCACCCGATTTTGCGCTGGATTCTGCATCCTGTGTGGATTTTTGCAGGGAAATATGGACGAATTGTGGAAAAACTATTGAAAAAAGCGAGAAAATTCGTTACACTGAAGACAAAAGGGATGAAAAGCAAAACAAGTGACCAGGAGGCGGCAGAATATGGCGGGTTATTCCAGAAAAAAGAAAAAAAGAAAAAACCATTTAGCCATGCTGGCCATCACAGTCACCGTACTGGCCCTGATGGTGGTTCTGGGATACCAGACCAGGGAACTCAGCAAGAAAAATGAAGAATACGAGATTCGACTGGCAGGGGTAGAAGCTGAGCTGGCGGAGGAGTCAGCCAGAGCGCTGGACCTGGAAGAACGTCGCATCTATGTGCAGACCAAGCAGTACATTGAGGAGCAGGCGAAGAGCAAGCTGGGACTGGTAAACCCGGATGAGATCCTCCTGAAACCCTCGGCGGAATGATTACATAAAAAAGGCAGAATAAAGAACACCTCTGGCGAGCAGCTTTGCAATGCAAACAGAAGCTCATAGGAAGTGTTCTTTTTGTTTCTCCCCGGCAGCCTGTGCGATAAAATTTATTTCCCCGGCGACTGATTTTGACAAAATCGGCAGGGCCTCTTCTCTATAATGGGTGTCCATGAGCCCAAAAAAGGAAAGAGGGGAGATGCGGATATGAATAAAACAAAGGAGCAATGGCTGATAAAGGTTATGGTGCTGGTCTTTTTGGGAATCGCGCTGATTCAGCTGCTGCTGGGACGAGGAGAGATAGAAAGGGTAGGAATCGCGGTTCTGTGCTATGGCACCTTGTATGCCGGATTTCGTTGGGGCCCCGGGACAGGAACGGCTGCAGGTACTCTGTTGGGGCTGGTGGCCTTCCTGCTTCAGAGAGATGTGTTATGGATGGCAGGACTGGCAGCAGGAGGATTGCTGGCAGGAGCATTTTGCCGATTGGGACGGCTGGGAAGCCTGGTTGCCTTGGCATGTGGAGTCTGGGGGATTGAAACCTGGCAGACAGGTACTCTTTCCGGAGGAACCATGGGACAAGTCATGACAGCGGGAGTTTTATTTGTGCTGACACCGGAGAGTATGCTTCGCATCCGCCGCAGTCCAAAGAAGGAACAAAAGGAGATGGACGGACTTCGGCGAAAACAGCTGGAAGAAACGGCAGATTCCTACGGGAAACTGGCCAGATCTCTTTCAGAGTTGAAGCCGGAGCCGGAGCAGATAGATGGGGAGCAGGTAAGGCAGGCCATGGAAAAAAGCTGTAACCTGGTTTGCGGAGACTGTCGCAGCTGCAGGCTTGGAAACAGAGAGTGGGAGCAGGTAAATATTCGCTCCCTGAGCCATACCTTTGAGACCAGTCATGGAATCCGCCCGGAGGATTTATGGGAGGATTTTGAAAAAGAGTGCCCGAGAAGCCAACAGTATCTGGAAGCCCTGGGAGATTGCCTGGGAAGCAGTCCCTGTGCAGATGGATGGAAGGGCCGCTTTCTGGAAAGCAGGGAGGCGGCATCTCTGCAATTCAGGGAAATAGAGAAGACGCTAAATGAGATGGCCAATAAGCTGGATCAGGCAGAGGATGTGACGGACCGCTACGAGAGAAGAATCCGTCAGGTATTCCGGCAGAAGGGGCTGGTGATAAAGAATCTGCTGATTCTCCAGGAGGAGGAAAAGCGGCTGGAGGTGTTTCTTACCCTCCGGGGAAGTGAAGGAAAATGCGTCACCGTCCGGGAAATTACCAACATTCTGGGTCATCAATTGTCCCGGGCAATGATACCGGAGGAGGGAGGCAGGACGGTAGTAGGCAGGGAAACCTGTGAAATTCATTTTATGGAGAAACCCTCCTATCGTCTTTTATCCGGTATGGCCAAGGCAACGAAAAAAAGGGAAGAATGGTCGGGAGATACCTTTTCCTGCCATTTGCTCCCCGGCCAGCAGATGATGCTTTGTCTGTCAGACGGCATGGGATCCGGAAGGGAAGCCTTTCTGGAAAGCCGGGCTGTGGTGGAATTTCTGGAAGAGCTGATGGATGCCGGATTTTCGCCGGAGCGGGCCATCTCCATGCTGAATGGGCTTTTGGTGGTACAGCAGGACGATCGACCGGTTACGTTGGATCTGGGTATTGTGGATTTGTATACAGGACAAGCCAGATTTTATAAGCAGGGAGCTGTCAGCACCTTTCTCATCCGAAATCGGGAGGTGCTGCGAATCGATGCAGGGGCCCTGCCTTTGGGAATGGACTGCAGGGCGTGTCCGTCAGCTACGGAGGTGGCTCTTGGAGAAGGGGATCGCATCGTCATGGTGACAGACGGGGTCCTGGAGGCGTTGCCTGGAGAGGATAAAGAACAGGCCATGTGCCGGTTCCTGGAGAATCACAAGGGGAATCATGCGGGAGAGCTGGCAGATGACATTTTGTCTGCGTGTCTGACGGGAGACCGGGAAGCTATGGATGATATGACGATTTTGGTAGGCGGACTATGGCAGGATAGTGGAATTTTTGCAAATCGCAAGGCAGTATCCTGAAAGAATTTGGTTGAATTTTCCAATAGAACTGCTATAGTGGAGGTATCGGAAATAAAAGAGAAACAACTTAGAACGAAGAAACGGAAGACATGGAATCGTATGCAAAATACCAGGGATAACGGACAGCTGGCAAGGCTGGTTCGCAGGCAAATGACAGAACAAAATATGGTAAGGGATGGGGAGGCTGTTGTAGTGGCCTTATCCGGAGGACTGGACTCTGTATGCCTGCTTTCGATTTTGCTGGAAATCCGGGAAGAATGGGATCTTTCGCTTTTTGCCATGCATGTGCATCATGGGATTCGAGGAGAGGAAGCAGACAGGGATGCTGAATTTTGCAGAGAGCTGTGTGAGAGAAAGAATGTTCCTTTTGCCCTTGCTTATATCGATGTGCCCACACTGGCAGAGGCAGAGGGGCTGTCTGTAGAGGAGGCAGCCAGAAAAGGACGATATGAGGCGCTGGAGTCATACCGAAGCAAGGTGGGAGCAGATTGGATCGCAGTGGCTCATCACCGGGAGGATAACGGAGAAACCATCTTGTGGAATCTGTTTCGGGGCAGTGGCCTGCAGGGAATCGGCGGCATGAAACCGGTGAACGGTCATATCATTCGCCCTCTTCTTTCTGTTTCCAGGGAACAGATCGAGACATATGGAAGGGAAAAGGGCCTGACCTGGTGCCAGGACAGCACCAACGAAGGAGATCATTATACAAGAAATCGGATTCGCCATCATATTCTTCCTTATGCGGAGGAACATATCAACAGGCAGGCAGTAGAGCACATTTGTCATACAGCAGCCCTGGCAGCAGAGGCAGATGGTTATCTGACCAGAGAGGCAGGACGGTGGCTGACTGAAAACGGGACCTGGGTAGATTCCCCGCAGGGAGACTCCTGCAGGCAGCTTCGTCTGGATGGGAAGCAGTTAAGGAAAGAAGAACCTCTTCTTCAAACCTATGTCATTCGGGAAGGATGGCGCAGGCTGGATGGACTGACGGACCTGACAGCAGCTCATGTGGAGAGGGTTCTGGCTCTTTTGACAGAGGAGCAGGGAGCCAGTGCACACCGGAGAGTGGCGCTGCCTCGGGGGATGGAAGCCAGAAGAGAGTATGAGGCGCTGTATCTGGAAAAAATAACAGAGAGTCATAGGAACCGCCCTGAAGCAGAGGATGAGGGACAGATGGTTTCGCTGCTTCCGGAGAAGATAGAAAATCAAAAGATTTATATGGGAAAGTATGGTGAAAAGAGCTATAAAATAAGAGTGTTTCCCTATGTGACATCAGAAAAAATTCCAACAAATCGGTATACGAAATGGTTGGATTATGATAGAATAGAAAAGCCGCTGATGATACGGAGCCGACAGACAGGCGACTACATCGCTTTGTCCGGCGGAGGGAGAAAATCAGTGAAAGCGTATATGGTGGATGAAAAGATTCCTGCAGGCAGCAGAGATTCCATCCCCGTCATTGCATCCGGCAGCCATGTGGTGTGGATCGTAGGATACCGGATCAGTGAGCAGGCCAAGGTAACAGCCGATACCAAAAGAGTATTGGAGATTACGATATACGGAGGAGAAAATGAAAGAAACGATTCGTGAGTTGATTTCGGAGCAGGATGTGAACAGCAGAATCGCAGAGGTGGCCAGGCATATCAGCGAGGATTATGCCGGCAAGCAGATTCATCTGATCTGTGTGCTGAAGGGTGGAGCCTTCTTTATGTGTGAGCTGGCCAAGCGGATTACCATACCGGTATCCCTGGATTTCATGTCAGTATCCAGCTATGGGGCAGATACCAAGTCCAGCGGGGTGGTGAAAATCATCAAGGATCTGGATGAGCCACTCCAGGGTAAGGAAGTGCTGATTGTAGAAGATATTGTAGATTCCGGACGGACACTGGCTTATCTGAAGGATATGCTGATGAGCCGCGGACCCAAGAGCATCCGTATCTGCACGCTGTTAGACAAGCCCTCCAGACGGGTAAAGGCAGTGGATGTGGATTATACCTGCTTTAGCATACCGGATCGGTTTGTGGTAGGGTATGGACTGGATTATGACCAGCGCTACCGCAATCTGCCCTACATCGGGGTAGTAGAGGGAATAGAGGACTAAAGACGAAAGACACATACCCGGCGGTGTCTCCCATGACAGAAAAAACCGCCGGATCGGGAAGGAGACAACCAGTTGGAAAAACAGAATAGAGGCGGAGGAATTTTGATTCCCCTGTTGTGTATCTTATTTATCTTTTTGCTGTGGTCCTGGATTCAGGACGGACAGGTTCGTGCAAACACCATCAGCAGTACCCAACTGATTCAGGAGCTGGAGGAGGGTCAGGTAACAGCAGTGGTCATTGACCAGGCACGGACCGTTCCCACCGGCACATTGACTATCACTATGAAGGATGGCAGCACCAGCTATGTAGAGGTATCCGATGTCAACGATGCCCAGGAAATGCTGGCTGGGTATTCGGTGTCGGTCAGCCTGAATGCCGTTCAGGAGCAGAGCGTTTCCACTACGATTATTTTGCCGATTCTGCTGGGAATCATTATTATTGTAGGAGGCTTGTTCCTGATTACCAATCGTATGATGGGAGGCGGCACCAACAATAAGATGATGAATTTCGGCAAGAGCCGTGCCAGACTGGTAAGGGATGCTGCCGATATGAATCTGGATAAGGTGGCAGGTCTTCATGAAGAGAAAGAGGATGTGAAGGAAGTCATTGATTTCCTGGCAGACCCTTCTAAATTCACCAGGATGGGAGCCAGAATCCCTAAGGGTATTCTGCTGGTAGGCCCTCCCGGAACCGGTAAGACTCTCTTAGCCAAGGCCATTGCCGGAGAGGCAGGGGTGCCGTTCTTCTCCATCTCCGGTTCGGACTTTGTGGAGATGTTTGTGGGCGTAGGTGCTTCCCGTGTGAGAGACCTGTTTGAAGATGCCAAGCGCCATGCTCCCTGTATTGTATTTATTGACGAGATTGATGCCGTTGCCAGACGCCGAGGCAGTGGTATGGGAGGTGGCCATGATGAGCGGGAACAGACATTGAACCAGCTGCTGGTAGAGATGGATGGCTTCTCAGAGAATGAAGGAATAATTGTATTGGCTGCCACCAACCGTGTGGATATTCTGGATCCTGCTATTTTGCGACCGGGTCGTTTTGACCGCAAGATCATGGTAGGCAGACCGGATGTGAGAGGAAGAGAGGAAATCCTTAAGATCCATGCAGCCAACAAGCGTCTGGGAGATGATGTAAACCTGGAAACCATCGCCCGCACCACAGCCGGCTTTGTAGGAGCAGATCTGGAGAATCTGTTAAATGAGGCTGCGATCCTGGCAGTGGAAGCAGACCGGCAGTTTATCAGTCAGACAGACATTGAGAAGGCAGTAATCAAGGTATCCATCGGTACAGAAAAGCACAGCCGCATTATTTCTGAAAAGGAAAAGAAAATCACAGCATACCATGAGGTGGGACACGCAATCCTGTTTGAGTGCCTGCCGGATGTAGGTCCGGTTCATACCATTTCCATCATTCCCACAGGAGGCAGCGCAGCAGGCTATACCATGCCGCTGCCTGGCAAGGATGAGATGTTTAACAGCCGCAAGAAGATGCTTCACAATATTATGGTTTCTCTGGGCGGCCGGATTGCAGAGGAATTGGTTTTTGATGATATTACCACAGGAGCATCTCAGGATATTAAACAGGCCACAGAAATTGCCCGCTCCATGGTTATGGAATATGGCATGTCAGAAGAATTGGGCTTGATTCATTACGGCAGCGATGAGAACGAGTTTGTACTGGGAAATGAGCTGGGACATACCCGCAACTACGGGGAGACCATAGCCACGAAGATTGATGAGGAAGTAAAGAAGATTGTAGATAAGTGTTATGCCGATGCGAAGGAGATCATCCTGGCTCACCGGGATGTGCTGGAAGCGGGTGCACAGCTGCTGCTTCAGAAAGAAAAGGTAAAGAGGGAAGAGTTTGCAGCATTGTTCCAACAGCCTGCAAACCAAGTGGTGTGAAACTGCACAAAAAGAATTATCAATATTTGTAAACTTTGTGCACACTGTTTTGGGAAGAAATGCTATATTATGTACTGTAAAACAACCCCCCCCAATACATTAGTTTTACAAACCCCATAAAATGAAATACCTTCTCCTAAATGAGCCAGCAGTTTCTGCTGGCTCATTTACTTTATCAGGAAAGTATGTAAGATGTATCATGTGGTAAATGGAATGAGCAGTATTGCGAAAATTGCACAGCAACGAAGCAATATGAGGCATGATAGTATTAAGAAGTAAAGGAATCAACTCTGACGATTGTGTGACCTGACAACTCGAAGGAGGGAGTAGTCTATGAACATTGATGCGATTTTTAGTGATAATACGGAAGATTACCGCAGTCCTGTGGAACCCAACAGAGGGGATGAGGTGGAAATTCGCCTGCGTGTAGCCAGGGATGATGCCAGAGAGGTCTGGCTGGTGACAGAGGATGACCAGATCCCTATGGAGAAAGCCTACAGTAAGAATATTTTTGATTATTACACCGTAAAAATCACGATAAAAAATACGATTTTTCGTTACGGATTCCGTATTCAGGATGATCACCAGAGCGTGTACTATGATAGACAGGGGATCAGCGGAGGCCGGGAGATGGCATCTATGTTCAGCATCAATCCGGATGTGAAAACTCCTGCCTGGGCCAAAGGCGCTGTCATGTATCAGATCTTTGTAGACCGGTTCTATGATGGAAATCCTGATAACAATGTGCGAACCGGAGAATACACCTATCTGAAGCGTCAGGTGGAAGGGGTGAAGGACTGGGATAGCCTGCCGGAGCCCTTTGATGTGCATCGATTTTATGGAGGGGATCTTCAGGGAGTATTGGATAAGCTGGATTATCTTCAGAATCTGGGGGTAGAGGTGCTGTATCTGAACCCTATTTTTGTCTCTCCCTCCAATCACAAGTATGATTCCCAGGATTATGACGCAGTGGATCCTCATTATGCAGTGATCCGCAAAGACGGAGATTATGTAACCCGGGTGACAACCTCAGAAAATCTAAAAGCCTCCAATGAATTTTTTGCTCATTTCATGGAGGAGGTACATAGAAGAGGAATGCGGGTCATCATAGACGGTGTGATGAACCATTGTGGTTCTTTCCATAAGTGGATGAACCGGGAAAAACTATACACAGAAGAGAGGGGATACCCCAAGGGTGCTTATGAATCCAAGGACAGTCCCTATCATGATTATTTCCATTTTACAAAAAACAGTTGGCCGGATAATCCCAGCTATGAGGAATGGTGGGGAAATGAGACACTGCCAAAGCTAAACTATGAAGGAAGCAGTCTTTTGTGGGAGCGTATTATTGAGCTGGGCAGAAGATGGGTGTCGCCTCCTTACTGTGTGGATGGCTGGCGTCTGGATGTGGCGGCAGATCTGGGTCATAGCCCGGAGGTGAATCATCGTTTCTGGAAGGAATTTCGGGAAAATGTACACCAGGCCAATCCGGAGGCTATTGTGCTGGCAGAGCATTATTCCGATCCGTATCCCTGGATTCAGAACGGAGAGTGGGATACGGTCATGAACTATGCAGCCTTCATGGATCCGGTTACCTGGTATCTGACAGGAATGGAGAAACACAGTGATTTCTTCCGAGGAGATCTTCTGGGAAATGCCTCTGCCTTCTGGACAGCTATGAATCATAATTTTCCCCGACTGGGCAACGGCAAACTCATTGCCATGAATGAATTGTCCAACCATGACCATTCCCGCTTCCTGACCCGTACCAATCGGATTCCGGGGCGGCTGGGGAACCGTAGCAGCGAAGAAGCCTCTCAGGGGATTCGCATGAGCAATATGTATCAGGCAGTGGTAATGCAGATGACCTGGCCGGGAGCTCCCACCATCTATTACGGAGATGAGGCAGGGGTCTGCGGATGGACAGATCCGGATGATCGGCGCACCTACCCCTGGGGAAAAGAAAACACAGGATTGATTGATTTTCACAGGACATTGATTGGAATACACAAAAGTCATCCGGCCCTTCGGCTGGGATCTCTTCATAAATTGTACGGAGAAGGCTCCGTTATCGCCTATGCCAGAACCCTGGGAGATGAGGTGCTGGTTACCATTGTCAATGCAGGAACCCACAGAAAAGTTGTGAGAATTCCGGTATGGATTACCGGGGCCGGCATGAACAGTGTCTTCGTCAATCAGGTGAAGACCTCCCCTGTAGGGTATGACCAGATTCCGGATCGCTTTACTGTATCGGATGGGATCCTGACCATTGAGATGGAAGGGGAGTCCTCCATCATACTGGAGGAGATACCGGAGGAGATTACCTGAGACAGAATGCGGATGATAAAAAGGACGACAAGATAAGGAGAACTGCAATGAAAAAACTAACAATAGACGATATGGATCGTCTGGTTTACCTGTCTGTACCGGAGCTGAAGGCTGACGGTACAGAGGCAGTTTATAGCAAAGGAAAGGCATCGAAAAAAGGAGATGCCTTTTTGTATTGTGTGGAGAAAAAATCTTTGCAGGACGGAACCACCACGATACTGACACAGGAGGGAGACCTGGCAAAGTATTCGCCGGATGGCAGTCGCATCGCTTATCTGAGCAGGGAATCAGGGGACAGTCAGATCTGGCTCTGGGAAGAGGGAGAGGTGAGAAAGCTGACCTCCCTTCGCCATGGGGTGACGGATTTCTCCTGGATGGCAGATGGACAGGGCCTTTTGTGGGAAGCTCCTCTGTGGGATGAGGAGTGGGAGCTGGCCTGTCAGGAGATGACAAAGGCGGAACGAGAAGCCTGGGAGAAAAAACGGGACCTGGAGCCTATTGTGGTGGAGGAACTGATGTATAAGCTGGATGAGACGGGAATCTTTGACGGCAGCCACCACCAGATCGGCATGACTACACTCCAGGGAGAATCCCGGCTTTTGACCAGAGAAAGCTATGAGCATAAGATGCCGGTTCCGTCACCGGATGGCAGACAGGTTGTTTACTATGGTTATCCGGACGGCGGCACCCATCGTCTCCGTGCCCAGATCTTTACGGTAGATCTGTCAGGAAATACGAGACAGATTACCAACGAGGACTATCTCATCGACGAGGTATCCCTGACTTTTGATCCCGCAGCTTTGCAGCATGATCTGGTGGCAGGCATGGCCTATGAGCGCAGAGAGGATGGCTTTTTGCAGCTTCCCTATCTGTGGGAAATCTCTACGGGAGCCAGAAAACCCATTTGGGAAAAGGATTGTCCTGCGCAGGAGATCAACAACCTGGTAGTAGGAAGAAATGCCATAGGCAGGGAGAGCTCCCCTTTCTGCTTTTCCCAGGATGGACAGCTGTTTTATTTTACCACCCTGTGGCAGGGCAGTCAGCTGCTCTATGTATATGACAGAAAAGAGAATGAATTTTGCTGCCTCATGGGAGAGGGAGAGTCCATTCAGGCTTTTGCTGCTCCCCAGGCAGGAAAGCTTCTGTATCTGAAGGGCACTTTGACCAGACCGGCAGAGCTGTATGTGAGAGAATTGGGAGAACAAGCTCTTCTGGGAGAAGAACGCCGCCTTACCGGGGAGAATGACTGGTTAGACGAGTATGAGATTCCTGTGCCCCAG
>CAYMSZ010000008.1:12279-17911 GCA_964393285.1 uncultured Lachnospiraceae bacterium
CCGCCTTACCGGGGAGAATGACTGGTTAGACGAGTATGAGATTCCTGTGCCCCAGACCTTGGATATCCCCAGCAAAGACGGAAAGACCACCATTCATGGCTGGTATATTTGCCCGGCAGGATTAGGCGAGGGAGAGAAGGTGCCGGCAGTTCTGGATATCCATGGCGGACCGGACTGCAGCTATAGCAGCAATTTCTGGTATGAGTTCCAGTACCTGGCAGCCAGAGGGCTGGCGGTGATTTACTGTGATCCCAGAGGCAGTATCGGCTACGGCTTACACCACAGAAGCGGAGATTGTGCCTACGGAGAGGCAGCGGTGGAGGATTTGCTGGCATATCTGGACGGTGTCATCGCTCTGGGCTTTATCCAGCCGGATCGAATCGGCGTCACCGGCGGCAGCTACGGCGGCTTTATGACCAATAAGCTGATCAGCACCACAGACCGTTTTCAGGCAGCAGTGACCCAGAGAACCCTGTGCAACCTGGGAACCTCCTACGGTACCGGAGATATGGGCTTTGTCACCGGCAATTCCAGTTTCCGCGGCATGAAAGCCTTTATGAAAGAACGAATTCATTCCCGAACCACCACCCTGCGGCTGGTGGATCAGGTGAAGACGCCCTTGCTTTTGCTCCACGGAACAGCGGATTATCGCTGCTCCTTTGAACAGAGCGAGCAGTTCTTTATCGCTATGAAGGAGAGAAACCCTCAGGTACCTCTCCGTTTTGTGGCATTTCCCGGGCAGAATCACGGTCTGACCCGTACCGGAGCACCCTGGGCGCAGAGAGGACATCTGGAGGAGCTGACCCAGTGGTTTGTGAAATATCTAAAGGAGGAGGCATAATCATGGCAAAGCAGAATGCAAAAATAGAGGATTATTACCGCCTTCGCTATGTGGGTCAGCCGGACTACTGCGGGGCGAAAAACAGGCTGGCTTACACCAGAGTGTATGCGGATCAGGCCCTGGATTGTTATCGAAGCCAGATCTGGATCAAGGAATTAGAGACAGGAAGGGAAGAGAGAATCACGGCTGGCGGCTTGTATGAGAATTATCCCCGCCTGTCTCCCGATGGAGACGCTGTCCTTTTTGTTTCCAATGTCAGCGGCACAGCACAAATCTATGTGGCCCACAGACAGGAGACGGCAGATGGTATCTCCTACCAGGTGGATGCTGCGCCGAAAACCCATATGCGGTATGACATTCACGATCCCCTCTGGTCTCCCGACGGCAGCCGCATCGCCTTCTTATGTGACTGTGAGCCGGATATACAGGATGAGCTTTTGATGCGTGAGATGACAGCTGAGGAAAAGACTGCCTATGAAGAGGCAAAGAAAACCAGCCCTGTGGTGATTACCGATTACGGCTTTAAGGCAGACGAGGATAAGGGCTTTACAGAGGTACGCACGACCCATCTCTTTGTATTGGACTTAAAGGATGACTCCGTGAAAAAATGCAGTGACGGAAACCGGGATCATGTCATGCCCGTCTGGTCCCCGGACGGACGCAACATTCTGGTGACCAGCAACCGGGTACGTCCCAGGGAAGAAAGTATCGGCATGGATCTGTTCCTTGTGGACACCATAGAGGATACCATTACCCAGTTGTCCAGGGAAAACTGGATCGCTTACTATCCGGCATCCTTCTATCCCCGTTACACGCCGGATGGCAAGACAGTAGTATTCGGCGCCTTGTACCCGGATCTGTCCGGCAATATGCCTTTGACCCATCTGTATCGGATGGAGGCAAGACCGGAGGCACCGGAGGAAAGCATCTGGCCGGAGAAATCTCCCTGTCACGAGGCGACCTGCTTTTTGTACAATGGGGAGACCATGGCAAAAGGCTATGAAAAGGGTCAGATCAGCGAAGACGGCAAGTATATTTATTTTATTTCCGGTTGGCAGGGACAGGTAAATCTGTACCGGGCAGCCATCCAGGGAACCCCGGAGATTGTAAAGCTCACAGAGGGACACCATTATTACAGCTCTATGGGGGAGATTCAGCAGGGCAGGATGGTGCTGCTGAAAGGCGATTTTACCCATACGGCCAGAATCGTTCTCTACGATACAAAGACAGGAGAAGAAACCATACTGGTGGACCCCAATCCCTGGCTGTCAGAGGTGGCGTTAGAGGAGCCGGAGGAAATGTGGATGGATACGCTGGATGGCACCGGCAGAGTCCATGGCTGGGTCTTGCCTCCTATGAACCGGGAGCCCGGAAAAAAATATCCGGCAGTGCTGTACATTCACGGCGGCCCTACTCCTTTCTACGGCTACGGCATGACCTGGGAGCATGAGGCCCTGGCAGGAGCCGGTATGGCTGTGATTTTCTGCAATCCCAGAGGCTCCAGCTGCTACGGCTCTGCCCATGAGAGCAATGCAGCTGCCTTTGACGGACGAGCCATGAACGATCTTCTTCAGTTTGTGAAGGAAGCCTGCAGCCGATATGATTTTATCGATTCGGAGCGTCTGGGCGTCACAGGAGGCAGCTATGGCGGCTATATGACCAACTGGATCACATCTCACAGCAAGGTATTTAAAGCTGCGGTGACCCAGAGAAGCATCGCCAATGAGCTCATCGAGTATGCCTCTGCCGACATGGCAGGCTCTTCTCAGGGCTTTGTGAATTTTGAAGACTTTATGGTGCAGGAAATAGAGAAATCCTCAGTGGCATATGCAGAACAGATTGACATTCCCTTCCTGATTCTCCATGCCCTGGGAGACATGAGATGCCCTGTAGAACATGCACACCAGCTCTTTACCGCAGTAAAGGACACCCACCCGGATCTGCCTGTGCGGATGGTGCTGTTCCCCCATGGCAACCATGAAATGAACAATAACGGCAGAATGTCCCACCGGATGCGCCATTATACGGAGATGATTCGGTGGTTCGAGAACTATCTGTAACACCAGAGAAGGAGAAGCAATCTATGTTTTACTTACGAGGAAGAGTCATTGACGGCACCGGAGCCCCGGCCATAGAGCAGGGAGTGGTAGCCGTAGACGGAGAGAGAATTGTAGCAGTGGGAAGAGAGGAGGATATCTCCATTCCGGCTGGCAGCGAAGTATATGAGGTAGAGGGAGGCTCCATTCTTCCCGGTTTTATCGATTGTCATGCCCATCTGACAGGTGAGGAGGACGCAGGAGATTTCGCCAATGGCAAGCTCTTTGGAGACCAGCTGGTAGGCGCGGTTTATCAGGCAGGACTTTTACTGGACGCCGGATTTACAGGATTGCGGGACATGAGCGAAGCAGGCGTGTATGTCTCCCGTGGGGTAGAAAGAGGCGCGATTCGGGGTCCCAGAATTTTGCCCGGAGGGAAGTTACTGGGAATCACCTCCGGTCACATTGATGACTACCCCTATGTTTCCAAGGAACAGGCCAATGCCATGGACCATCTGGGACGGATGGTAGACGGGGCAGATGACTGTATACAGGGCGTTCGAGAGCAGTTCCGTATCGGTGGAAAATTCATCAAAATCTGTGCTACAGGAGGCGTTTCTTCTCCTACTGACCGGGTAGATGATGTGCAGTTTTCTCCCGAGGAGCTTACCGCCATCGTGGAGGAGACCAGGAGACACCATTCTTATGTTTGCGCCCATTGTACCGGCAACGAGGGAGCCTATCAGGCATTGCTGGCAGGAGTTACCTGCATTGAGCACGGAGTTTACCTGACCCAGAGAGAAATCGATCTGATGAAGGAGAAGGATGCTACCCTGGTAACGACCCTCAGCGTATCTCTGGGTGTTGCCAATATCCCCGGGCTGCCGGACTGGATGCACAAGAAAGCATTGGGTTGTGCAGAGGCGAATAAAAAAACCATTGCCATGGCAAGAGAAGCAGGCATCCGCATTGCGTTGGGTACGGATTTCTCAAATTCCAAAAATACCCCTTATCTGCAAAACGGGAAGGAATTTGAGGCTATGACCAGGGCAGGCATGACCAATATGGAGGCCATTTTGGCAGGTACCAGCAATGCCGCTCATCTTATGATGATGGAAGACGAAATCGGTTCATTGGAGACAGGAAAGCTGGCAGATATTGTAGTGGTAGACGGAGACCCCCTGGCAGATATCCAGGTGTTGGCAGATGCCAGCCATGTAAAATATGTATTCCAGGGCGGCAGACTGGTAAAAGCTCCCGCCAAATAAGAAACTCATAAAAAATCTGGGAACAGATACGGAGCATCCGGTACCTGTCAAGAAGAACAAGGAGAAACAGCCCATGTATTATCATGTACAGATTACCCCTGTCTGGGATAACAAAGAGGAGACCGTAGCCTCCCTGAAAATCTGCTGTACCACCGATGCCGCCTGTAAAAAAGGGAAGGCAGTGGCAGCCTATATCAAAGATCTGGTAACCATTCCCTCCTGCCCCATGAAGCATCTGCAGATTCGGGATAGCCTGGGGGAACTGCCCTGGGAGGAACAGGCAGGAGAAGCCGAGATGAATTTTGTCCATCGCAACTTTTATCTGGCAGAGAGAGATACGGAGGGTGAGATTACCCTTTCTTATGAGGTAACCCCCAGAGTCCAGCCGGAGGGATATCGCTCCAGCCCGTATTTTGATCTGGTGGCAGAAAAAGGCGGTGTCCTGGGAACGGGAACCACATTTCTCCTCCATCTGCCGGAATTTGATACCAGCTTTGATTATCATGTATCCTGGGAGCTGTCCGGCCTGCCGGAGGGAGCCAGAGGAGTCTGGAGCCTGGGCTGCGGTACCGTAGACAGACCGGGGACTACCACCTATGAGATCCTGTTTACCGCCTATATGACAGGTCTGGTACACAGTGCAGAGAAAGGAAATGCCGGATTTTACTGGTTTGATGAGCTGCCCTTTGATGGGGAGGCAGGAGCCGGAACCATCACCAGCCTGTTTGGCCGTATGGCAGCTATGTTCCATGACAAAGGGGGAGATTACCGGGTATTTACCAGACGGAATCATTTTCAGGACGGTGGCGGTACCGCATTGACCCGATCCTACATCTACGGCTATGGAACCCAGGACGACGTGACAGAAAAAGGGCTGCAGGCTCTCCTGGCTCACGAGATGGTTCATAACTGGCCTACCATGAAGGATACACCTCCGGGTTTGGGTACCTGGTATGTGGAAGGAAGCGCCGAATATTACTGCACTCTGGTTCTCATGGAGATGGGGCTGTGCAGTCTGGAAGAGACGGCACAGATGATTCAGGAAAAGGTGGGGAGCTTTTATGAGAATGCCTTTCAGGAAAGCCCGAACCTGACTTTGGGAGAGAACTACTGGAAGGACAGACGCTGTCAGCGATTGCCCTACTCCAGAGGAATGCTGTATCTGTCTAACCTGGATGCCAGAATCCAGAGGGAAACCAAAGGAGAGAAAAGCCTCCTGGATATTGAAGTGGCGTTGCTGGATCTGGAAGATCCTACACCGGAGGATTTTATTCGTATCGGCAGTGAGATCGCAGGCTTTGACCTGAGACCGGGCTATGAGTTCATGGCAGCAGGCGGCAGAATGGAGCCGGATCCGGATGCGTTTCATGGAAAATTCATTCCTGTGCCGGTGACGGTGCAGATCAACGATGCCCAACATCGGGATGACAGAGAGGTGACAGGAGAAGAAAGACCCGGTTACCGATGGGATGTAAGAAAATAAATCT
>CAYMSZ010000009.1:0-17877 GCA_964393285.1 uncultured Lachnospiraceae bacterium
CCACACCTACATTGTAAGGGCTCTCCTGTACAAACTTCTGCCACCATGCCTTCTTTACATTATTCTTCAATTCTACACCCAGGTTACCATAATCCCAGGTATTGGCCAATCCGCCGTAAATCTCAGAACCAGGATATACAAAACCTCTGGATTTTGCCAGAGAGATAATCTTCTCCATTGTCTTTTCCATCGTCGTTGCTCCTTTTCCTTTTTATGACTTGAAAATGTGAAACAGGAGCAAGCAGTACAGCACTGCTGCTCCCTGTATCATCCTCTTTACTTAAAAATCAGATAGGAATATCCATCCTGTCCGGTAATGGCTTCGTTGCTTCCTGTCACCTGCACATTCCCAGACACATATACCAGACTGCCTCCTACCTGTACATCCACCTGACCCTGGATCATAACGATCTTCAACTTGCTGTCGCCAATCACAGAGGAGGAAGAAATCGTGGATCCATCCTCCACAGAGACAAAGGTGGTATCCGGCAAGCCGGTGGTATTTTTGGCTGCTGCATACATAACAGATGTAGCGGCATTGTCATCCTTCTGGTTAAAAGCTACATAATCATCTGCTGTGGCATAATTCAGAATCAAGGTTGCCTTCTCGCTGTAAGTCAGACTGTCAATGGCAACCGGCAGGGTCTCATCCTTTGCTGCTTCCTTCTGGTATGCTGCGGCAGTAGCCCCTTTTGCCTGATTATAGGCAATCACTTCTTCCTCGCAAAATGCCAGCATATCCTCTTTGCTGTAATAGTCCTGATCTACATCCACTATGAACGCTGTGCTGATCTCTCCTTTGTCGGAAATATACAGGCTGCTGACTGTAGGATGAAACGATGCTTTGGATCCGCATCCGGCCAAAGCTCCACAAATCACCAGACATCCTGCCAGACACAGCAGCACCCTCTTCATTATTTTATTCATAATAACCTCCAAACCGTCTATGTATACACACGGCTTCCTACATCTTACTCTAAGGTTTTTAGAATGTCAAGGGAAGTGAATCCTCCCGGCAAATATCTTTGCCGATAAAGCTGCATACACCGTCCCAATTCCTCCAGCACCTGGTCAGAAACCGTAAAGGTGTACAGTTTTTCTATCGGTGCCGTACCGATATAGTAAATGGTATAGGCTGTGGAATCGGAAACTGCTCCGGGAGGCTCCAGAGAATATTCTCCGTTGATCACCATCATTCTCAGTTCAAAAATATAGCGAACCAGCAGGTGGGGTATGCTGGCCTTACTCAACGCCCGCATAGACTGATACAACAGCAGCAGAACCGCTGTGCCATCCATAGCCTCCAGGGTATAGGCAGCTGCCACCTCCATAAAATACGATCCATAGCTGATACACTCCAGATCATGAGACAGCTCATCAAACCAGGTTTTAATCTGGGCGCTTCGCAGGTTATAGCTGGTACGGCCCTCGTACAAATCAAAGGTACCGAATGCCATAGGTCTGCTGGGTCCCAGCAACTGACTGTTGGGGCGTCTGGCACCTTTGGCAAAGGCTGCAATTTTGCCTCGCTCTCTGGTCAGGATCTCTATTCTTTTGTCAAATTCCCCTACCGGCATAGCGGAAATCACCATTCCCGTCACAGTCACCAAATCCCTCATGAAATTCCTTTGTCCTTATTATTCGTCCCGATAGCCGTAATTTTTCAGATAAATATCCTTATCTCTCCACTCCTTGCGAACCTTTACCCACAGCTGCAGATTTACCTTGGTTCCCAACAGGGCTTCGATCTCATATCTGGCTGCGCTTCCGATCTTTTTCAGCATGGCTCCCTGTTTTCCGATAATGATTCCTTTGTGGGAATCTCTCTCGCAAACAATGGTTGCTTCGATATCAAATATGCCGTTGGGACGCTCCTTCATGGATTCGATCAGAACGGCGATTCCATGAGGAATCTCATCGTCCAGACATTTGAGAGCCTTCTCCCGGATCAGCTCTGCTGCAATCTGGCGCATAGGCTGGTCTGTCACTGTGTCCTCATCGTAGTACATAGGGCCTTCCGGTAAATATTTCTTAATTACCCGAATCAGTTCATCCTTGTTGGTTCCCTTCAAGGCAGAAACCGGTACGATATCGGCATATTTCATTTCTTTCTGATAGGTGTCTATGACCTTCAGCACTGCCTCTTTTTGAATGGTATCTACCTTATTGATCACCAGTACCACAGGCGTGTGTACCCTTCGCAGCAGCTCAATGATGTGCTGTTCTCCGGCTCCGATATAGGTGGTAGGCTCAATGAGCCACAGAATCACATCTACTTCTTTGAAGGTGCTTTCTGCCACATTTACCATATACTCACCCAGCTTGTTTTTTGCTTTGTGAATACCCGGGGTGTCTAAAAAAATCACCTGTGCTTCTTCATCGGTATAGACCGTTTGGATCCGGTTTCTGGTCGTCTGAGGTTTGCTGCTGGTAATGGCGATTTTCTGGCCAATCAGCTGGTTCATTAAGGTAGATTTTCCCACATTGGGACGTCCGATAAGGGCTGCAAAGCCCGAATGAAATTTTTGCATGAATTCTTCTCTTTCTTTTGTGTTACTCAAACAGGTTCTTTACTTCGTGGAAAACGGAAGCTTCCTCTTTGCATTTTTGTGCATTTCCCACCACGCAGATATTGTCCTCCTCTAAAACCGCTTTCAGAAGAGGCGCCAGAGAGCGGATGGTTTCCGGTGTCGTATCCAGTACCTGATCTCTCTCCTTCTGTAAATCTTCCTCTGTGGTATGAGACAGATATGCCGCCAAGGAACGGATTCCTTTGGCAGAGGGGCTTAAGGGAGTATCCATCTCGCTGATGGCTCCGATGATATATTTGGTCATTTCCCTCTCATCTGCATCAAACTGCTTCACATATTCCGGCAATGCGGCGTATACCTCCAGGGACTTTTTCAAATGAGGGTCCCGGTAAGAAGAGAATCCGCATTCTCCGGACTTATAGAAGCTGCAGCCGCAGCCGTAAGCACCGCCCTTTGCCCGCAGCTCCTGCCACAGATAATCATAATTCAGGATACAGCGCAATACCTGCATGGCTCCGGTATAAGAATAGCCTGCCTCCCGATAACTGCCGCACTGTGCCACATACTGGACATTGGAGGAGGTCATAAAGCCTTCGTTTTTCTTTCCCAGGGCCAGATGTCTCCTGGCCTTTGGCAGTCCTGCCGGATAAAGATTTTGAATCAGGCCGGCCAGGGGTTTCTTCATCTGCTCATAGCCCTGGACATCTGCCGTACAGCTGATGATCAGATGATCCGGTGAAAAGACAGCCTTTGCCACCTGCTCCAGTTTCGTTGCGATTTCTTCTTTTTTCTCCTCAAAATGCTGGTTCAGGTCTTCTATCCATTTGTAATAAGCGATGCCGCTGGTCCATTCGGCGTACGCCAGCTTCTCCGAATAATAGGAGCCTGCCCGGCTCATGGCAGCCCGGTTGCCGGAGGACACCAGCTGGATCTGATAGCGGGACTTGGTCTCTGCCAGAATTTCTCTCAATCGCTTTTCATCCCGGAACTTCGTGCCAAAAAGGATCTCCCGGATCATCTCTACTGTGAAATCCAGCTGATCGTAGAAGCTTTTGGCGCTTACCTCAAACATTCCGCGATAACCTGCCTCTCTTTCCAAAGAAGAGTAGGTATGGTTGCCGGTGAGAATGCCTCCCGTGCGAATATAAATCTCGTTGAATAATTCTCTGTAGCTGTAATGCTCCGTATCCATATATCCCAGAGCGGTACTCAAAAGTCCCAGGTAGGGGATGTCTTCATCCGGCACTGCCTCTGTATCAAAAAGCAGCCTTAGATAGCCGATGCCGGAGGTAAAGAAATCATGGTGAAGTACCGTAATTCCCTGAATGGTATCTTCCTTCCACTGTAAGGGCAGAACCTTTCGATCCATGTCCTCTCTGGAAAGAAGGGGAATCTTCTTTCGCATTTCCGGATCATCTGTTTCCTCCTGGTAAGCTTTCAGCTCTCTGGTTTTTTGAACCAGGTTTTCCAGTTCTTCCTGACTCAATGATGCCTTGAAGGCTGCCATTTTTTCTGTCTGTATGGCATCCTTTTCCTCGCCAAGACCCTTCTTAGGGATGGCTGTTACCATGGCTCCATAGGGATTGTCCAGAAGATATTCCCGGATCAGTCCTTCAAAATATCCGCTGTCTGCCTGCTCCTTCAGCCAGGCAAAGGTATCGGCATAGGCAATATGCATCAACGGGTCTGTCTCATCATAGAGCCAGCTGTCAAAGCACCAAAGGCCATACATCAGACCCTTGGGCAGGGACCCGTAGTCTGCTTCCCGATAGCGGAACTCATAATAATTCAGTCCGGCCTGAATGGATTTGGTATCCATTCCCTGATCTGCCAGCTCCTTTAGGGTATCCCGGATTATGGTAACAAAGGCATCCTGTTTGTCCGGATCGGTTTCCTTGGCAGTGATATTGAAATAGGGCTGCAATATGCCGTTATTGTATCCTCCCATAATATCCTTGCCGATGCCTGCATCCAGCAGAGCCTGCTTCACAGGAGCTCCCGGGGCGTTAATCAAGGCATAATCCAAAATCTGAAATGCCACATACAGCTTCGGGTCCAGGTCATCTCCCACCACTGCATTCCAGGACAGATAGGTCTGTTCCTTTTCCTCTTCCTCCTCGGTAATCGGATAATAGAAGGTGTCTGTAACCGGCGTTTCAAAGGGCTTCTGCTTCTCTATATGAGAGTCGATCTCCATGGCATCGTACTCCTTCAGATACGCCTCGTCCAGCCAGGTGAGCTTTTCCACCATATCCATATCTCCGTAGAGATAGATATAGCTGTTGCTGGGATGGTAATATTGATGATAGAAGCTGCAGAATTCTTCATAGGAAAGCTCCGGAATGTGATCCGGGTCTCCTCCGGAGTCTTTTCCGTAACAGGTATCCGGGAATAAGGCCTGGTTCTGGTGAGCTGTCAGCATTTCTTCCGGGGAGGAATAGGCGCCTTTCATCTCATTATATACAACACCATTGATGACAATGGGGTCCTCCACCTTCTCCAGCTCATAATGCCAGCCCTCCTGGAGAAAAATTTTCTCATTCTCCAGCACGTTGGGATGGAGCACAGAGTCCATATAGACATCCATCAGGTTCTGGAAATCCTTGTCATTGCAGCTTGCGACCGGATAAACCGTCTTATCCGGATAGGTCATGGCATTTAAAAAGGTATTCAGGGAACCCTTCATCAATTCCACAAAAGGGTCCTTCAGCGGAAATTTCCGGGACCCGGATAACACACTGTGCTCCAGAATATGAGGAACACCGGTATCATTCACAGGCGTAGTGCGAAATCCAATGGTAAACACCTTATTGTTGTCATCATTGGACAGTAAAAAAATCCGTGCTCCGCTTTTCTTATGTCGTCCCAGAATTGCCTGGGATTGGAGTTCTTCGATCCATCTTGTTTCGGTTATCTCGTAGGTGGGAAGTGCCTTCACCCCGGCTATTGTTTTTTCCACTGTATTCATCATTTCCCCTTTCACGCTCTTTTTCAGGAATGATACCTTTTGACCCTGGCATCATACATTTCTACTTAGTATAACTGTTTTCCTCGTTTTTGTAAATGTGGGGGTCTCTTTTCCACATTTTTCGCTGGTTTTACAGATAAATGGTCTCTCCCAGGGAAAAGGAGTAAATCATTTTCTCTGTTACCGACAGGCCTGTTGCCTGCTCCAGGGCTCTGGCATAATAATCCAGCTGGGCCCTGTAGCGGTTTTTCAAAATTTGGGCTCCGTCTTTTCTTCCCACCCGGTCTGTTTTGTAATCCAGAAGAATGATGTGATCCCCTTCCTGCCAGTATACATCAATGATTCCCTGGACCACCACCAGCTCTTTGCCGGTTATCTCCGGATCCATTTCATGAGCAGGAATGCCGATGACAAAGGGCTTCTCCCGGAATAATAAACCAGCTTTGGCAGCCCTGGCCATTCTTTCCACCAGTTCTGTATCTGCAAATTTCATAAACTGGGGGACATCTACTGCCTGTTTCTCTTCTTCTGTCAGAATGCCATTCTGCTGCCAGGCAAACAGCTGCCGTTTAAAGGCTTCTTTGTCTCCCTTTCTTCCCCAGGCTGTAAGCTGTGCCATATCCAGCCGTTCCAGAAGCTTGTGATATACGGTTCCCCGGGAGGCTCCGCTGATCTTTGTCTCTTTTTGCAGGAATCGGGGTAGGGTCACTTCCTCTTCCTCCGGGTCTGCCACCAGGCGGCAGCTCTCCAGGTCCTCATCCATGGCTGCATGCTTCAGCTGAGATACGGACAGCTTCACAGGTAGCTCCTCCTCCCTGGCATAGGGATATTCATAGGAAAGCTGTCGTTTCATTCCTTCCCTCATATTTTCATCATAAACCCGGCTGGTATCCCACTGCTCCAGACTGGTTCTCTGCTCCTTCCGACGGACTGCCTCTCTTACCTCCTCTGTCATAAGCTGATCAAAGGGGACCAGCTTTACCTCAATGGGGCAAGCCGTATCCTTTCCGTAGGAGTCCTGAAGCTCTTTTCCGTAAAGTCCTCTGTTGATTGCGCTTCCCGGCAGACAAAGGAACAGCCAATCCAGGTAGGAGGCTCCTGCTGCCACCTGGGATGCCGGCAAAGATCCTTTCCTTTGTTCCGGCTGCTGCTTGGCTTTCTCCAGTTTCTTATGGAGACTCTTATGGGTACCGGTAAGAATCAGCTTTTCCTTGGCCCGGGTCATGGCAACATATAAGACCCGCAGCTCTTCTCCCAGCATATCCCGTTCCAGCTGTCTGACGATGGCTCGTTTCTTCAAAGTAGGAGTGCGAAGCCGCAGTTTAGGGTCCATATAATCGGCAGCAATTCCCAGATCCGGATGCATAACCAGCCTGCCCATGGTATCTCCCTTGTTCCAGGTCTTTCCCATACCGGCTACAAAGACGATGGGAAATTCCAGACCCTTACTCTTATGAATGGTCGTAATCCGAACCGTATCGCCATTTTCTCCCTCCGGTGCTGCCTCTCCAAAATCAATGTTGTAGGAATGCAGCCGTTCAATATACCGGACAAAATCAAACAAGCCGTAATAGCTGGTTCCCTCATAGGCAATGGCTTTCTCCATAAGCATATCCAGATTTGCCCGCCGTACTCCTCCGTTTGGCATGACACTTACCAATTCATAGTACCCTGTCTCTGTATAGATCTGCTGCAGCAATTCATGAAGGGGCAGGTAATGGGCTTTTCTTCGCAGGGTTTCCAGCTGTTCCAAAAAAGCTGCCATTTTTGGATTTTGTTCTGCCCCATACAGGCAGGCTCCGTAGAGGCCTGACGGTCCCTCCGTCCTCTCCTGTTTCCGAAAAGCTGCCTGGATCAAGGCCAGCTCCTGGGAAGAAAAACCGCCGATAGGAGAATGCATTACGGCTGCCAAAGGGATGTCCTGCATGGGATTGTCCAGAATTTTCAGATAGCTTAGAACAATCTGCACCTCCATGGCAGTAAAATAACCAGTGGTTTGCTGGGCATAGGCGGGAATCCCTGCATTCTGCAATACTCCCGCAAAGGTCTCTGACCAACCGGTAAAGGTGCGAAGCAGAATCACAATATCTCCGTATCCGGCTCTCCTGTACTCTCCCTTTTCCTTATCCCACAGGAGAAGACCTGTCTTCTCATCTGTCAATTCCCGTATACGCTTTACAATAAGCTTGGCTTCTGCCTCTCTGGAATTGACTTCCCCCAGATACCCTTCCTCATCTTCCAGGTCTGCCAGCAAAAGTTCCGTTTTGTAGGCTTCCTCCGTCTCTCTCTCCGGCAGGGGAGCAAACTCTGCCCCGGGATAAAGAGCGTTTGCCTGGTCATAAGCGATTCCTCCCAGGGAGGGCATCATAAGCTTTTCAAAGCAGAAATTGGCAGCATTCAATACCTGAGAACGGCTCCGGAAATTTTGGTGAAGATCAATCTTTTGATTGGGGCCGGATTCTGAGGAATAGGATGCATATTTCTCCATAAACAGCTCCGGACGGGCCATACGGAATTTGTAGATGCTTTGCTTCACATCTCCCACCATAAACTGATTGGGATGTCCCTCCCAGTGACCGGATACGCTGGAAAGAAGCAGCTCCTGCACCAGATTGCTGTCCTGATATTCGTCAATCATGACTTCCCGGTAGGTTTGCTGCAGTTGTCTGGCTACCTGGCTGGGAACCATCTGGTCTCCTTCTCTGGTGGTCAATATTTCCAGAGCCATATGTTCCAGGTCGTTAAAATCCACCAGGTGTTTTTCTTTCTTGGCTGCCTGAAAACGCTGTCGGAAGGTCGCTGTCAGATTGCACAGAGCTCTTAGGGGTCTTTCGCTCTCCCGGATCTGACGCTCCATCTCCTCCCGATCCGGGTAAACATATTTTTCCACCCACTTTTTCATTACTTCCTTCTGCTCATCCCGCAGATCGGAAAGATACGCTTTCAAATCCGGGTCTACGGACTGGGCTTCCTGTTTTCGGAGGACAGGCTTACGGACAAATTCCAGATTTCCAAGGGCCTGCTGCAATTCCTCATAATTCCCGGCCCGGTATATCTGCCTGGCCAGTTCTCTGTCCTGGACAAACATGGGAGCATAGGCTCCAGGTCCCTCCGGTCCGTTGCACAATTCTATGGCGGTATCATACCGGTCAATCAGTTCCCTTGCCTCTTTTTTAAGCTCTGTCATCAGGGTGGTCAGCCATTCTTCTCCTCCACCGTCTGCCCACTGCTGTAGTGTCTCCTCCGGGAACGGGTGAGCGCACACAAAATCATACAGCTCTTCCACCCGATCTGCTATGGCCTCATCGGTTTTTCCTACGGACAATGCCTCCACCAGCTCCAGAAATTCCTCCGGCTGAATCTGTCCCATGGTTTCCCCTGCCGTTGCCGCCCCATACTGTTCTTCCAGCAGTGCTTCCAGCAAATCTCCTCGCAGCAGCTTGAGTTCTCCCTCATCTGCCACACGAAAATCCGGATCCTGATCCAGTTCATCAAAATGGGTTCTTACCACATGGCTGCAAAAGCTGTCAATGGTTGTAATCTGGGCATAGTGAACCAGGGTCATCTGCTTTTGCAAATGGGTATTCTCCGGTTCTGCCTGGAGCCTGACCCGCAAAGCCGCCTCAATACGGCTGCGCATCTCTGCCGCTGCTGCCTTGGTAAAGGTCACAATCAGCAGCTGATCCACATTGATTCGTTTGTCCGGGTCCGGATCTGTAATACGGGATAGAATCCGTTCTACCAGAACTGCGGTCTTACCGCTTCCTGCAGCTGCCGAGACCAGCAAATTGCGGTCCCGCAACTGAATGACCTGCTGTTGTTCTGTTGTCCATTGGATTGCCATGGTTATCTGCCTTTCTCTCCCCAGATATCCTCCGGGGCAGCTTCCTTCAATCTGCGATACTCATAACCGGGAGTCTTTTTATCAAATCCGCATACGGATTGGAAACTGCAGTAATCGCAGCCGGTTTTTCCGTTTCGTATATAGGGATTCACTGCCAGATCCCCTGCCATAATCCGGTTGCCGAATTCTTTCATTTTTTCTCGCACAAAGTTACACAGCTCTATAAACTGCCTGGTTTCTGCCACAGAAGATCTCTTCTCATCCAGCTCACCGTTTTTCAGGGTCACAGGAATGATGGGAGGCGCATCGGTTCCCACCTGGGAATCTATTTTCCGATAAATCTTCTCCTCTTTGTTGACCAGACCATTCATCTTTAATTCCTTTAGATAGGAGTTTTGCAGTGCCTCCTCATCAGGGTCCATGACCTCTCCAGGCTCCACCTGAATATAAGGGTCCTGGATGTGATAATACAAAATACCGGCAGGAATGATTTTCTTTCCTTTTTGTTTTCGACTCTCCCGTTCCATGGCCGCATCCAGATATACTACCAGCTGCAGCTGAAGACCATAGTATACTCCCACCAGATCAAAGGTGGTGTTTCCTGTCTTATAGTCGATGATTTTTACATATACATCTTCGGAGTCCTCTGACGAATCTCCTTCTCCCTGACAGGTATCTACCCGGTCGATCCGACCGTGGAGGCGCATAATGGTATCTTCATCCAGCACCAGATTCATGGCCTGGCTGTCTCTGCCGTCGAAATCTACTTCCACCTCTGTAGGCTGGAACTCCCCTCTTGCCATCTGCTTACACAGAGCCCAGATGGTTCGGTCTGCCATCTGCTCTACCCGCTTCAGCATATATTGGCCTCGTTTCGTATCCTCCAGCCCTCTGCTTTCTCCTGTCTCTGAGATTTCCTCCATACAGTCATGAACCAGCTGTCTGCGGAAATCATCCCCGTTCATCAGGTCATCCAGGGTGCCTTCATAGACAGAATTTTTTCCATAAACCCTGGCAAAGAAGCGGCGGATAATCTCATGGAACAAGGTTCCCATATCCGTTGCCTCAAAGGTGTGAAGCTTTCGTTCTGTCAGACCCAGGCCATAGGAAAGGAATTGGGCATAGGCGCAGGCGGCGTACCGCTCCAGCCTGGTAACACTGCCTTCCAGCTGCTCCCCGTACAGCATTTTGGCTACAGCAGGAGCCATGGACTCCTCCTGGTATGTCATAAATACGGCATCCAGAATCTGCTCCAGTTCCTGAACTCCTCCAGGCTTTGTCATATAGTAGCTGTACAGTTCTTTCCAATCCTCGGGAGCTTCTCCTTCCAGATAGGAAGCAAAGCCCCGAAGCAGGCTTTCCCTGGCCGTAGCAGGATTGACAATGTGATCCAGGAGTCTGCCATCCATCCCCGGAGTTTCCACCTGGAGTTTGGGAAACAGCTCCCGCAGTTCCGATATCACATAAGAGGGAAGCATCCCTGACCCATCCATGCTCTGGCGACACCAGGATACATATAACCTTTCTGATGCTTTTGTCAGCATAAGGTAGAGATAATACCGATCCATAAATCCATTTTCCTGCCGGGTAGGTGCCAGGGTTACCCCATGCCGTTCCAGGGTCATACGGTCCAAATCCGACAACAGGCTGGATTTTTCACTGACTTTGGGAACGATGCCGTCATTGACTCCAATGAAAAATACCACCTTGGGATCCTTTAATCTGGTACGGTGCATATCTCCTACCACCAACCGGTCCACTCTGGCCGGTATGACGCCGATGCGGATTTCCTCAAAACCGGTGTTTAAAATCTCTTTCCATTCCCGCAGGGTTACTTGTCCCTCTCCAAAGAGATCCACGATCCGATCCAACAGCTCCATGACTTTTTGGTAGGTCTGTTCATATTCGGATGCCAGACTGTCATCTCCATCTGCCCGTATCTCTGCTGCCATATCCAAAAGCCGCTGTTCCACCTGCTCCTGTTGCAGCAACCTAACGGTGGCCTCTCCGTAATCTCGAATGGTAGCGCCCTCTTTCCGGAATATCTCTCCAAAGGCCAGAATCGGTTCTGTCACCTGTCTGCGGACCTGGTTCAGACGCTCCATATCCGGTGTCTCTGTCCCCTGTCCCGTATAGTCCCAGGGCTCCATCCATCTGCGCCGTCCTCTGATTCCTGTAGCCAGAATGTAATTTTCCAGTGTATAGAGATCATTTTGGGATATGGAGGTCATCCCGCTTTTCAGGCAGGAGAAAACCGCTTCATAGGAGAAATCCTCCTCGATAATTTCCAGTGCTCCTCGCAAATAGGACACCAGAGGATGACCCAGCATATTATTTTTGGTATCTATAAAATAAGGAATATCGTATCGGGAAAACACTTTGCGAACCATAGGCTCATATCCTGCCATATCCCCACTGATCACTGCCAGTTCCCGATATCGCAGTCCTTCTTCCCGCACCAGATGACAGATTTCCCGTGCCACCTGATCCAGTTCCTCTCCCCGATCCTTCCTCTCCCAAAGGCGGATGGAGGTGACCGGTTTTTCATAGGGCGTCACAGGATAGCGAAGAATGCCTCTCTCCAGGGCAGCCAGGGCTTCGTCTCCGGCAAAGCGTCTGCCTGCCTGCAAAACCACAGGCGGATCTACAGGAACCTGATGGGAGGCAGCCAGCTCCTTGAGTGTGGTCACCATAGTCAGACTCATATCAAAAAGCTGCCTGCGGGAAGGGGTATTTCCCAACCTGTCGGGAATGTCTGACTCCACCAGATCTCCATCTACCGTCACTGTTACCATAACCTGTCTGGCATACTGCATCAGAAGCTCTATGACCTGATACTGAGCCGGTGTAAATCCTGTGAAACCATCCAGGGTAATCACACTGTTTCGAATCAGTCCGGACTTAGGAATATATCGGCACAGCACATCGTACAACTGTTCCGAGGGAATGGTATCCTGTCGCAGATTTTCATGGAATGTAACATACAGCGTACGGATTTCCTGCAATTTTCTCCGAAGCAAGGGCTCATCTGTCAGTTCTCCGATCAATCGATCCAGCTCTTCTGTTCCGATTCGATATTGATACAGCTCGCTGAGCATGGATTTTACCTTATCAATAAACCCTGCCTTGTTCAGATTCTTCCGATATACCTGAAGAGCATCGCTACAGCCGGCTGCTGCTCTTCGCAGCACCAGAACCTTTCCCATATCATCCAATACCGTCATATGGCCTGCTCCCTGCTCCTCCAAAATTCGGTATGCCAGGCGGTCAAAGCTTAGAATGTCAATATTGGTAACACTATGACGGCTATGCAGCGTAACCAGATCTTTTTGTGTCTGCATGGTAAACTGCTCCGGCACCAGGGCCATTGCTTGAAAAGAGGCAGACTGCTCTGCCTCTTTCACTATGGTTTCATACAGATAGGTTGTCTTGCCTGCACCGGCAGGTCCCAGAATCAATTGTAATGACATGGCTTTCCCTCTCACGGTTTGCTTTCGCTCTGCGCTTCCTCCAGCTGATTGCGAATGGCCTCCATCCGCTTGTCCAGGTCGGCGCTGATATTGGCACATTCCAGAAGCTGTGCCTTCAGGCTCTCCTGCATATCTTCGGAAATATTCTTTTTATATTGAAGCTTGTGGTCCAGACTGGCCCAAAAATCCATGGCTATGGTGCGCAGCTGTACCTCCACCTTCATCATTCGCTTCTCATTTTCCAGAAAAATCGGTGTCTCCACGATCAAATGCAGACTGCGATAGCCACTGGGTTTGGCATTTTGGATATAATCCTTTCTCTCAATCAGGCGAACATCATCCTGCTTGAGGAAGCACTCCTCCAGCATATAAATATCCTCCGGGAAAGAGCAGATGACTCTTACCCCTGCTACATCGAAGATATTTTCCTCCAGAGAGGTCAGATTGACAGGCAAGCCTTTCCGTTTCATCTTACCTGCAATGCTCTCCATGGTCTTTAATCTGGTTTTGATATTTTCAATGGGATTCCGGTCATATTGCAAAGAAAATTCTTCGTTCAGAACACGAAACTTCGTCTCCACTTCCATAATCGCACAACGGTAGCAGCTCATGAGTCGGCGCCAGGGTTCCATGTTTTTCTTTACCATATTAATAAAATCATCGTTGATCATTTCCTGCATGATTCGCTCGTTGATTTTTTGCTGTACCCCATCTCTGGGATTTGACAGTATCATTTTTTGTAAGTCCATATTTGTCACCTTCTTCTCCTAGTAAAGTACCATACTTTGGACTTTTTCTCAAGAGGCTTGCAGGGTTATTTCCCAACAGACTTCCATAAGAAAAAGGACAGATGACTGTCTATGTCTATCTGTCCCCTGTCTCATATTTTCTTCTCTTGCTTTGTTTACTGGATGCTGATTACCTTATAATCCTGATCCTCTACTGCCTTCTTCAGCAGGGCATCCTCAACCTCTTCTTTCAGAGTAACCACTGCCGTTCCTGCCTCATGACTTACTACTGCCTCTTCCACTGCCGGCAGGTTCTCCAAAGCTTTCTTCACTCTTGCCTCACAGTGTCCGCACATCATACCTTCGATTTTCATTGTCTTTTTCATGGGATTATCCTCCTTATTTTTTACCGGCATGTTCTGTTTCTTTTCAGAAGCATTTTGTGTCGGTTGTTTCACTTTTTTATCATGACTGGCATCATGAATCCGGAACAGATTCAGTCTCAGTGCGTTGGAAATCACGCAGAAACTGGACAGACTCATGGCGGAAGCGCCAAACATGGGATTTAATTTCCATCCGAATACGGGAATCCATACCCCTGCTGCCAGGGGAATTCCGATTACATTGTAGAAAAAGGCCCAGAACAGGTTTTCCCGAATATTCCTTAATGTTGCCCGGCTCAGTCGGATCGCCGCCGGTACATCACTGAGTTTGCTCTTCATCAGTACGATATCCGCTGCATCAATGGCGATATCCGTACCTGCACCAATGGCAATTCCCATATCGGCGCGGGTCAATGCCGGAGCATCGTTGATTCCATCTCCCACCATGGCAACCTTGCCCTGTTCCTTTAGTGTTCGAATCACGCTTTCCTTGCCATCCGGCAGGACGCCTGCAATTACTTCATCTACTCCGGCCTCTGCTCCAATGGCCCTGGCTGTCTTTTCATTATCTCCGGTCAGCATGACAACCCGGATTCCCATGCCTTGAAGCTCCTTTACCGCTTGAGGACTGTCCTCCTTGATGACATCAGCCACAGCAATGATTCCCAGGACCTTCTCTCCTCTGGCAAACAGCAGAGGCGTCTTTCCCTCCTCTGCCAGGGATTCCGCCTTTTCCTCCAGCTGGGGGCTTACGCCAATCCTGTCATGGATAAATTTCAGGCTGCCGCCAAGCAAAGGCTCTCCCTGCAGCATTCCGGAAAGGCCGTTGCCCGGAAGTGCCTGAAAATCTGTGACCTCCTGGGAAGAAAGCTTCTGTTCCTCCCCTTTTCTGAGAATGGCTTTGGCCAGAGGATGCTCACTTTTTTTCTCCAGCCCATAGGCCAGGGTCATGAGTTCCTCCTCACTGACACCCTCTGTGGGAATCACATTGGTTACCTGGGGTTCTCCGCTGGTTATGGTTCCTGTCTTATCCAGGGCAACGATCTGGGTCTTGCCTGCTTCCTCCAGAGAAACAGCTGTTTTAAACAGAATGCCGTTTTTGGCGCCAAGTCCGTTGCCTACCATAATGGCTACAGGTGTTGCCAGACCCAGGGCGCAGGGACAGCTGATTACCAGTACAGAGATTCCCCTTGCCAGAGCAAATCCCAGATCCTGCCCCGCCAAAAGCCAAACCACTGTGGTAACCAGAGCGATAACAATGACCACAGGGACAAACACTCCGGACACCCGATCTGCAATTTTTGCAATGGGTGCTTTGGTGGCTGCCGCATCACTGACCATCTGTATAATCTGGGACAAGGTAGTATCCTCTCCCACTCGGGTCGCCTCACATTTGATAAATCCGGACTGATTTATGGTAGCGGCTGAGACAGGATCCCCTACGGTTCTATCTACAGGAATACTTTCTCCGGTCAACGCCGATTCATTCACTGCGCTGCTTCCTTCCAAAATCCTGCCATCTACCGGGATATTCTCCCCGGGCCGCACGACAAACACATCTCCTTTGTGAACCTGCTGTATGGGAACTGCCGTCTCTTTCCCATCCTGTAAAATCACTGCCGTCTTAGGCGCCAGCTTCATCAGGCTTTTCAGAGCATCGGTGGTTTTCCCCTTGGACCGTGCCTCCAGCATCTTTCCCACCGTAATCAGGGTCAGTATCATTGCTGCCGACTCATAGTAAAGCTCCATCATGTAATTCATGACAGCCTCTGCATCTCCCTGTACCTGGGCATCGGTCATCATAAACAGCGCATAGGTGCTCCATACAAAGGATGCCATAGAGCCCAGGGCCACCAGGGTATCCATATTGGGGGATCCATGGATCAGGCCCTTAAAACCGTTGATAAAAAATTTCTGATTGATGACCATAATGATGGCTGCAAGAATCATCTGTACCAGTCCCATGGCCACATGATTTCCCTCAAACCATCCGGGAAGAGGCCAGCCCCACATCATATGTCCCATTGAAAAATACATCAGCACCAGCAAAAAGCCTACGGAGGCAATGAGGCGGCGTTTCAGTGCCGGTGTCTCATGATCTGCCAGTGCTTCCTCGTCTGCTGATGCAGATGTAGTCTGTGAATCGGCATGTTTCAGGGATGCTCCGTATCCTGCCTCCTGAACTGCCGAGATAATTGCCTGACTTGTAGCGGTACCTTCTACTCCCATGGAGTTGGTTAGCAGACTGACGGAGCAGGATGTCACTCCGGGTACCTTGGAAACTGCTTTCTCCACCCGTGCACTGCAGGCGGCGCAGCTCATACCGGTTACATGATATTGTTCCATGAAAAATCTCCTTTCCTGCCTGCTACTTCATAAGCTTTTGCAGGGTAGCAACCAGCTCGTCAACGACCTCATCCTTGCCTTCCCGGATGTCTCTGACTACACAGGAACGGATGTGGCTTGCCAGAAGCTCTTTATTAAAAGAATTGATGGCCGCATTGACTGCCGCAGACTGAACCAATATATCATTGCAATATGCATCCTCTTCCAGCATACCCTTGATACCGCGAATCTGTCCCTCAATGCGATTCAAGCGATGAATCAGTTTTTTTCGTTCTTCCTCTGTCCGCATGGTAGTCTTATCGGAACAGCAACATTTTTTCTCTGTCAATTTGGTCACCTCCATTGCTGATTGCATATACCCCATCGGGGTATCTATATAATATACCCTAGTGGGGTATATTGTCAAGAGGGGTTTTTCTCTTGTCTCATAATAAGATGTTGGGGTCAAAAGGTATTTTACCCCCAACTGATGCCACGTATTGCTTCATTGCTGCGCAATTCACGCAATACTGCAAACATTCAGAATCCGCTAATTTACTGCGTAAATTGCTACTTCTTCATGTTTGGGCGGGTCCCAAAGTCAAAAGTCTTCTTGCGCAAGCACAAAGCCTTTTGACCTTTTGACCCTGGCATCATAATAATAGCGAAGAAAAGGCTGTGAGATGTGCCTTTCTCCGCTATCTTGTATCCAATCTTCTTATTTTATACGCTGATGTTACTTCAACACCTTCTTAATCTGCTTTTCCTCTGCCCCGGGATATTTCTCTTTGATGCGTGCTATAATCCGGTCTCTTGATTCTGACGGGGATTCCTCATAGGCTGATGTTACATAGTCGTATCCGTACAAATGCTCCGGAGTGGAATAGATTGCCACATTCCAGCCATATTCCTGGCCTTTCTTATTTCTCCGTCTGCGAAAGTCCCTCATGCAAAGATACAGGTGCATCTGCAGGTCTGTAATGGTTCCTTCAAAATTTTTCTCTCCGCTGCTTTCTCCATTTTTTACAAATCCGGCTTTTTTCTTGATTTCATAGGAATACCATTCCTCTTCAGAATGTTCTTCTGCAAACAGATCCATGATTTTCTTCTGGCGAATGGATGCTTTTTCGTCATCCCAGAGGGCATCAAAGTCATAGCCATCCCGCCGATAATTTGCAAAATAGGGAAACCATTCCCTGGAAATGAATCCTGCCTTCTTATCAAAGAATTTTCCGTAGGCTACATTTCCTTCCCGGGCAATGATCTCCCGCCAAATCCAGGGATCTACTGCCGGATCATCACACCACCAGCATTCCGGCGTGGTATGCTCCTCCAGAGAAAATCCCGGAATATCATTTTTAAAAAGGGGCAAAAAGCCTACCTCGTTGATATAGTTCACCGCTTCCTCCACTGTATGCAGGCACCCGGGGTCCTCCCACGAAACCCCATACATGATCCAGCTTCCACTTTCATTTCCCATGGTTTTCCTCTATTTCTTTCTGCTTTGACCTTTTGACTATGTTTGATGCGTTACCTGACAGATGCTATGAGACCATCGATTTTTTCGTGCTTCGCACTCTCAAAATCGATGAAACATTCGAATTCCGCTCATTTTTCTTTGAAAAATG
>CAYMSZ010000010.1:0-7305 GCA_964393285.1 uncultured Lachnospiraceae bacterium
CCCTTTACCTCGTTGATAATGCGGCTCATGACTGTCTGCAGTACCTCAAAAGGAATCTCTGCTGCCTCAGCTGTCATGAAATCCACCGTTTTTACGGCACGAAGGGCTACTGCATAGTCGTAGGTTCTCTCATCTCCCATAACGCCTACAGATCTCATGTTGGTCAGAGCTGCAAAGTACTGGTTGATGTCCTGATCCAAACCGGCTTTGGCGATTTCCTCCCGGTAGATGTAGTCTGCATCCTGTACAATGCGCACCTTGTCCGCTGTCACCTCACCAATGATACGGATTCCCAGGCCGGGACCGGGGAAGGGCTGACGAAATACCAGTTTCTCCGGAATGCCTAATTCCAGACCGGCCTTGCGCACCTCATCCTTGAACAGATTGCGTAACGGCTCAATGATCTCTTTGAAATCCACATAATCCGGCAGACCGCCTACATTGTGGTGGGATTTGATGACGGCAGATTCGCCGCCCAGTCCGGACTCTACTACATCCGGGTAAATCGTTCCCTGGGCTAAAAAGTCGACTGCGCCGATTTTCTTGGCCTCTTCTTCAAAGACGCGAATGAACTCTTCCCCTATGATCTTGCGCTTCTGCTCCGGCTCAGTCACACCGGCCAGCTTCTGATAATATCTCTCCTGGGCATTGACCCGGATAAAATTCAAATCAAAATCTCCGCTGGGGCCAAATACAGCTTCTACCTCATCCCCTTCATCCTTGCGCAGGAGACCATGATCTACAAATACGCAGGTCAGCTGGTTGCCGATGGCTCTGGACAGTAAACCTGCTGCCACAGAGGAATCCACCCCTCCGGACAATGCCAGCAGGACTTTTCCGTTACCTACCTTTTCCCGGATTTCGCGGATGGCATTCTCCACAAAGGAATCCATCCTCCAGGTACCGGCGCATCCACACACATTGCGTACGAAATTGTGCAGCATCTTGCTGCCTTCCTGGGTATGAAGAACTTCCGGATGGAACTGGATGGCATATAGTCCCTTCTCGTCATCCTCTGCCGCTGCCACAGGGCAATCCGCTGTATGAGCCACAATGCGGAAACCGGGGGCGATCTGGCTGATATAGTCGAAATGACTCATCCAGCAGATGGTAGCAGGTGCTACATCTGCAAAGAGGGGAGAGGTAGTGTCTACAAACACCTCTGTCTTTCCGTACTCTCTCACAGGTGCTTTCTCCACCTTACCTCCCAGAATATGCTGCATCAGCTGTGCGCCGTAGCACAATCCCAGAACCGGAATTCCCAGCTCGAACAATTCTCTGGTGTAGGTAGGCGCACCCTCCTCATAGCAGCTGTTTGGGCCACCGGTCAAAATGATACCCTTCGGGTTCATGGCCTTGATCTGATCCAGATTGGTGCGATAAGAATATATCTCGCAGTAAACATTGCATTCACGGACACGGCGGGCTACCAACTGGTTATACTGGCCGCCAAAGTCAATGACAATGACTTTCTCCTGATCCATGCTTTTCCTCCTTATCGTATTTACATGGAAGAAACGGCTCCCGGCATCTTCCTGTTACATCACAAAACTGCCAGGCGGAGTCCCTTTCTCTCTTCCTATTCTATCATTGAAAATTTTACCCTGTAAACGAGAAAATAGCAAGCTGTCTTTTGACTTTGCCTGCTATTTTCCATGGTTTTCCATATTTTTTTGTAAAACTCCGCTGATTAATCCTCCAGCTTGTGGCCACATACCTCACAGAATGCCATATCTTCTGTTACCTCCGCATCACATACAGGGCAATGCTTGGTCTTTGTCTCAGGAGCATCTGTCTCAGCCTCTGCTGTCTGCTCCTCCTGACTTTCTGTCTCGATCTTGGTACCGCATTTGCTGCAGAATGCTACATCCTTGGCGATGGTAGCTCCACAGTTAGGGCAGGTGCCCAATCCCTTCTGATCAGCCAGCTGCTTCTCATAAGACTCGATGAGTTCCTTTACCGCGGAGATAGAATCCTTATAAGCCTCAATATTCTCATCTTCCGGATTCTCATAATATGCTTTTCCCAGGTCTGCATAAAGGCCTCTCAGCTTGCCCTCTTCCATGGTGATCTGGCTTTTCAGCTTTGCTGTCGTTGCCACATCCTTCGCCTTGTTGGAAACATCCTTGCTGGTGTTGCTGATTACGTCACGTAAATTATTGAATAATGCCATATTCTATACCTCCTGATCTTATCGTCTCTTACGAGATACTTTACGTTCCATGTTGCTACCATTATATGAAACCCACTTTGAAAAGTCAATGCAGGGCAGCCGCAAAATACCTGGGTCTGTTTTCTCTTTTCCAGCAATTTAGCGGGTTTTAAATCTGTCTCAGATTCCCTGTCCCTCAGACTAAGTATCTGGCCACATATTGGCCTGTATAGGATTCCGGTACCTGGGTGATCTCCTCCGGTGTTCCCTGGGCGATGACTGTGCCTCCTCCGTCTCCGCCTTCCGGTCCCATGTCGATGATATAGTCTGCTGTCTTGATTACATCCAGGTTATGCTCGATGACTACCACTGTGTTGCCGGTATCGGAGAACCGACGAAGGATTTCTACCAGCTTATGCACATCTGCGAAATGAAGTCCTGTGGTAGGTTCATCCAGAATATAAATGGTCTTTCCGGTTCCTCGCCGGGACAGCTCTGTGGCCAGTTTGATCCGCTGGGCCTCTCCTCCGGATAATTCCGTCGAGGGCTGTCCCAGCCGGATATATGACAGACCCACATCGTTCAGCGTTTCGATTTTTCTCCGGATGGAGGGCAGATTCTCAAAGAAGGATAACGCCTCCTCCACCGTCATGTTCAGAACATCATAGATGCTTTTTCCCTTATACTTGACTTCCAACGTTTCTCTGTTATATCGTTTTCCGCCGCATACCTCGCAAGGCACATAGACATCCGGTAAAAAGTTCATCTCAATCTTAATGATGCCGTCGCCGCTGCAAGCTTCACAACGGCCGCCTTTTACGTTAAAGCTGAACCGTCCCTTGCCATAGCCCCTGGCCTTGGCATCTGCCGTAGAGGCAAAGAGGTCACGAATCATGTCAAAGACCCCGGTATAAGTGGCCGGATTGGATCTGGGGGTACGTCCGATGGGAGACTGATCGATGCAGATTACCTTATCCAGCTGTTTGACGCCGTTGATGCCTTTGTGCTTACCGGGAATCGTGCGGGCATGATTCAGGGTTCTGGCCAGAGACTTATACAAAATCTCATTGACCAAAGAGCTTTTTCCGGAGCCGGAAACTCCCGTAACGCAGGTCATGATTCCCAAAGGGATCTTCACATCTATCTCTTTCAGATTATTTTCCGCAGCCCCTTTGACTGTGAGCCAGCCGGTAGGCTTTCGCCGTTTTTGGGGCACCGGAATCCGCATCCGTCCGCTGAGATAGGCTCCTGTAATGGAATCCGGGCAGGCCATGATCTCTTCTGCCGTTCCGGTAGCAATGACTTCTCCACCGTGTTCACCGGCAGCCGGCCCGATATCCACAATGTAATCTGCTGCCCGCATGGTATCCTCGTCATGCTCTACCACAATCACAGTATTGCCCAGGTCTCTCAGATGTTCCAGGGTACCCAGAAGCTTATCATTATCCCTCTGATGGAGGCCAATGCTGGGTTCATCCAGAATGTAAGCCACGCCTACCAGACCGGAGCCGATCTGGGTGGCCAGTCGGATTCGCTGGGCTTCCCCGCCGGACAAGGTACCTGTGGAGCGGGTCAGGGAGAGATAATTCAGTCCCACATCATTCAAAAAGCCAATGCGAGAGCGTACTTCTTTCAGAATCTCTCCGCCGATCTGCAGTTGCCGGTCGGTGAGCTTCATATCGTTTAAAAATGTCTGGAACTGACCGATGGGCATGTCTGTCATTTCATAAATATTTTTATCGCAGACTGTGACGGCCAGACTGGATTTCTTCAGACGCTGACCATTGCAGGTGGTGCAAGGTGTGATTCGCATATAGGTTTCATATTCTGCCTTGGTGGATTCCCCGGAAGTCTCCCGATAGCGCCGCTGCACATTGGCAATGAGCCCCTCGAATGCTATATCATAGACTCCCACACCTCGCTGACCTTTATAATGAACCTTTACCTTATGTCCGTCGGTACCGTACAGAAGGATCTTCTTAATCTTATCGGGGTACTGAGCAAAGGGGGTATCCAGGTCAAATCCATACTCCTCACACAGAGCCTTTAGAGTAGCATTGGTAAAGCTCCCCGGTTCCTGGCAGGACTGCCATCCCAGAACCGTAATGGCTCCCTGATTGATGGACAGGCTCATATCCGGGATCATCAGATCCACATCAAATTCCATTTTGTATCCCAGACCGGTACAGGCCGGACAGGCTCCAAAAGGATTGTTGAAGGAGAAGCTTCGAGGTTCTACCTCTTCAATGCTGATGCCGCAGTCAGGACAGGAAAAGCTTTCACTGAAATTTAATTCATTCCCTTCCCCGGTATCTACAATCATCAGGCCCTCTGACAGCGCCATGACATTTTCAATGGAATCTGCCAGTCGTTTTTCTATGCCTTCCTTTATGATGAGACGATCCACTATAATTTCGATGTTATGCTTGTTGTTCTTTTCCAGCTTGATCTCGTCGGATAGCTCATACATATTTCCATCTACCCGCACCCGGACATAACCGCTGCGTCTGGCCTGTTCAAAGATCTTTTGATGCTCTCCCTTTCTGCCTCGTACCACAGGTGCCAGCAGTTGAATCCTGGTGCGCTCCGGCAGTTCCATAATCTGATCTACCATCTCATCTACTGTCTGCCGGCGAATCTCTCTGCCGCAGTTGGGGCAGTGGGGAATCCCGATTCTGGCATACAGCAGTCTCAGGTAATCATAAATCTCTGTCACCGTACCTACTGTAGAACGGGGATTGCGGTTGGTGGATTTCTGGTCAATGGAAATTGCCGGAGAAAGTCCTTCAATCCTTTCTACATCCGGTTTTTCCATCTGACCCAAAAACATACGGGCATAGGAGGATAATGACTCCATATACCGGCGCTGTCCCTCTGCATAAATGGTATCAAAAGCCAGGGAAGACTTTCCGGAACCGCTGAGTCCCGTGAGTACCACCAGCTTATCCCTTGGGATATCTACGGAAATATTTTTTAAATTGTGTTCCTTGGCTCCTCGAATACGTATAAATTTGTCGCTCATCTGTTACTCCCAAATCCTGGCATTTCACATTCTTATAACTTTTCCAGTGTTTTCTTTAATTCTATCATCTGGTCACGAAGTTTGGCTGCTTCTTCAAAATTCAGCTCCGCCGCAGCCTGCTGCATCTTCTTCTGAACCGTCTTGATCAGAGCCGTCAGCTCTTTCTCGCTCATAGACTCCGGATCCTTGTCGAACCTTACCCTGGTGGTGTTGGACATCTTGCCGATGCTGATCCGATCCCGAACTGCCTTATGAATGGTGGTAGGGGTAATGCCATGTTCCTCATTATACTGTTTCTGGATCTGTCGTCTCCGGTTGGTCTCATCTATGGCTACCCTCATAGATCCGGTAATCACATCGGCATACATAATTACCCTTCCGTCTGCATTTCTGGCTGCGCGGCCTATGGTCTGAATCAGAGAAGTCTCCGATCGCAAAAAGCCTTCCTTATCTGCATCCAGAATCGCCACCAGACCAATCTCCGGAATATCCAGGCCTTCCCGCAAAAGGTTGATTCCTACCAGCACATCAAATACATCCATTCGCATATCCCGGATAATCTCTGTTCGCTCCAAGGTATCAATATCGGAATGAAGATACCTTACACGAATCCCGGCTTCTCTCATATAGTCTGTCAGATCCTCTGCCATCCGCTTGGTCAGCGTTGTAATCAGGACTTTTCTCCTGGCCTCTGTCTCCTTGCGCACTTCTCCGATGAGGTCATCGATCTGACCTTCGATGGGTCTTACCTCAACGGAGGGATCTAACAATCCCGTAGGGCGAATGATCTGTTCTGCCCGCAGTAGTTCGTGGTCTTTTTCGTAGTCCGACGGAGTAGCGGAAACAAACAGTACCTGATCCAGTTTACTCTCAAATTCCTCAAAATTCAACGGTCGGTTATCCAGGGCAGAGGGCAGGCGAAAGCCATAGTTCACCAGGGTTGTTTTCCGGGAACGATCTCCAAAATACATGCCCCGTACCTGAGGTACTGTAATATGGGACTCATCAATCATAAGCAAAAACTCATCCGGGAAATAATCCAGGAGGGTAAAGGGAGGTTGTCCGGCAGGCAGTCCCGTCAAATGTCTGGAGTAGTTTTCGATACCGGAGCAAAAACCTGTCTCTCGCATCATCTCAATATCATAATGAGTTCGCTCTGCAATCCGCTGGGCTTCCAAAAGCTTATCCTCACTTTTGAAGTAGGCCACCCTTTCCTCCAGCTCCGCCTCGATGGTCTCTGTGGCACGCTGGAGCTGTTCTTTGGGCACCACATAATGGGAAGCCGGGAAAATCGCAATATGCTCCATGAGTCGTTTGATCTCTCCTGTGAGAATATCAATCTCGCTGATCCGGTCTACCTCATCTCCAAAGAATTCCACCCGATATGCGTTTTCCGCAGAATCTGCCGGTGCGATCTCTACCACATCGCCCCGAACCCGAAAGGTCCCTCTCTTAAAGTCCATATCATTTCGCGTATATTGAATGTCGATCAGCTTGCGGATCACATCATCTCTGTCTTTCTCCATCCCCGGTCGAAGCGAAAGCACCATGTTCTTGTAATCGATAGGGCTGCCTAGTCCATAGATACAGGATACGGAGGAAATGATAATCACATCCCGCCGCTCTGAAAGCGCCGCTGTAGCAGAATGGCGGAGCTTATCGATCTCATCGTTAATGGCAGAATCCTTTTCGATATAGGTGTCTGTAGAGGGAACATAAGCTTCCGGCTGATAGTAGTCATAGTATGACACAAAATATTCTACTGCATTCTCAGGAAAGAACTCCTTAAACTCCCCATAGAGCTGCGCTGCCAGGGTCTTGTTATGAGCAATGACTAAAGTAGGCTTATTGATCTGTGCAATGACATTGGCCATGGTAAAGGTCTTGCCGGAGCCTGTGACGCCGAGAAGCGTCTGAAACTGATTGCCCTCCTGAAATCCCTCCACCAGCTTTTCAATGGCCTGTGGCTGGTCACCGGTAGGCTGATATTCACTGTGTAATTCAAAGTGATCCATAAGTTAACACCCTCCTACGAATCAAGCTTTTATACTCATATTGTCTCTATAATCCGCATTGATTATAACAGAATATAATAGGAAAGTACAGAAGGAGTCGAACTTTTGTTCTGTAA
>CAYMSZ010000010.1:7405-17858 GCA_964393285.1 uncultured Lachnospiraceae bacterium
ATTATAACAGAATATAATAGGAAAGTACAGAAGGAGTCGAACTTTTGTTCTGTAATCTGACTTTCATCCAGGCAGAACAACAATATCTTCGTCGTATCTTATTTTCTTTGGAGATTTTGTATGTTTTTTCATATTCTTATTGTCTTTTTTTATACAATAGTGTTATAATAAAGACGTAACCAATCACGGTTAATGGTACAAATTGACAACTATTTATGTAAATTGGGAAAGGGGTGTTTTAGTTATGTCAGGTTTACCATTGATTATTGTTTTTGTCCTTGCAATCATTGTTATGATTGTAGCGATCTCCAAGTTTAAGGTTCATCCGTTCTTGGCAATTATGGGTGTATCTCTTATTCTTGCCATTCTCGCCGGTATTCCGTTTGTTGATACTGTGGGAGAGGATGGAAAAACAATCTCGGGAATTCCTTCCGTCATCGGTGCAGGATTCTCCAGTACCTTCAGCTCCATCGGTATTGTAATTATTCTCGGAGCATTGATCGGTTCCATTCTGGAGCAGACCGGCGCTGCCTTGAAGCTGGCAGACATGGTGATCAAGCTGGTAGGAAGCAAACGTCCGGAGCTGGCCATCGAGCTTATGGGCTGGGTGGTATCCATCCCTGTATTCTGCGATAGTGGTTTCGTTATCTTGAATCCCATTCGTAAATCCATCGTGAAAAGAACTGCTACCTCCAGTGTAGCTATGACCGTCGCCTTGTCAGCAGGACTTTACATTTCCCATGTATTTATTCCTCCTACGCCCGGTCCCATTGCCGCTGCCAATACATTGGGTGTCGGTGACAATCTGCTCCTGGTCATGGGTCTCGGTGTTCTCTGCTCCATCTTCCCTCTGATTGCAGGTCTTTTCTATGCAAAGTACATCGGGAAAAAGGTAAAGAGTGCAGATGAGCTGAATGATAGTGATGAGGTTGTAAAGACCTATGAAGAGCTTGTAGCAGAATATGGCAAGCTTCCCAGCGGTCTGAATGCTCTGGCTCCTATTATCGTACCTATCATCCTCATGGCATTAGGTTCTGTATCCTCTATGGCAGGTTGGACCGGTGGTTTAAGCGTAGCCTGTGATTTCCTCGGCAAGCCTATCATCGCTCTGGCAGTAGGTACTCTGTTCGCCATCCTGCAGCTGAGTCTTTCCGGTAAGATGGATCAATTTTATGACATCACCAATGAGACCTTAAAGACTGTTGGACCGATTCTGTTTGTAACAGCTGCCGGCGGCGTGCTGGGCAAGGTCATCTCCTCCAGCTCCATGGTAAGCTACATTACCGGTCATGCAGACGTATTGGCTTCTGTCGGTATCTTCTTCCCGTTCCTCTTAGCTGCCATCCTGAAGTCGGCACAGGGTTCCTCCACTGTGGCAATCACCACTACCGCAGGAATCGTAGCACCTCTTCTGAGTGTATTAGGATTGGCTACTCCGGTACGGACCGCTCTTTGCGTTATGGCAATCGGTGCCGGCGCTATGACGGTTTCCCATGCTAATGACTCCTATTTCTGGGTTGTTACCAACTTCGGAGATATGACACCGGAACAGGGTTATAAAACACAGACCATGTGCACACTGATATTGGGTCTTGCCTCCATGGTAGAAATTTTCATTTTGTCACTGATTTTCTAAATTGTTACTTTATTAGAGGCAGGTGCAATGCTCCTGCCTCTTTTTTGACCAGGAGAAAGGATTATGAACAGGGAATTAAGAAACATATCAAATCAAATCATAGATGCGGCCATCCAGGCAGTGCTTCCGGATGAAGCTGTGAAAAGAGCTTTGAAGGGAAAGGAGTTTCCCGGGAAAGTGGTTCTCGTGGCTACCGGAAAAGCGGCCTGGCAGATGGCCAAAGCCGCGGAAGAATGTCTGGGGGACAGAATCGATACCGGCGTTGTGATTACAAAATATGAGCATGTAAAAGGAGAAATCTCTCACTGTGTCTGTGTAGAAGCAGGACACCCGGTACCGGATGAAAATTCCTTCTCAGGTACCCAGAAAGCCATTGATGCGGTAACCGGCCTTGGCAAAGAGGACACCGTATTATTTTTACTATCCGGCGGGGGAAGCGCCTTATTTGAAAAGCCTTTGATCGATGGCGCAGAGCTTGCAGACATTACCAGTCAGCTCCTTGCCTGCGGTGCTGATATCGTAGAGATCAACACCGTAAGGAAACGGCTCTCTGCTGTCAAAGGCGGCAAGTTTGCAAAAATTTGCGAGCCTGCACAAGTGTATTCCATTGTTTTGTCTGATATATTGGGAGATCCTCTGGATATGATTGCATCCGGTCCTGCCTGTCCGGATTCTTCTACCTGTGAAGATGCACAGAGGATCATAAGCAAGTATGGCATCCAGCTGTCAGACCAGGCAAAAGCATGTATGACGGTAGAAACTCCCAAGGAACTGACCAATGTTACTACTGAAATCAACGGCAGTGTAAAGGAATTGTGCCGCGCCGCCCAGAGAGAGTGTGAGAAATATGGCTATGAGGCTGTCATTCTCACAGATCAGCTGTGTTGTCAGGCAAAAGAAGCCGGAAGTTTTCTTGCCTCCATTGCCAAAACCCAGGAAGGCAGCCATAAAAAGCTTGCCTTTATTGCAGGAGGCGAGACAGTGGTAAATCTGACCGGTCATGGCAAGGGAGGACGAAATCAGGAGCTTGCTCTGGCAGCCAGTGTGGGAATCGCCGGGCTGACCAATGTAGCCGTATTTAGTGTAGGAAGTGACGGCACAGATGGGCCTACCGATGCAGCTGGCGGCTATGTAGATTCGGAAACCCATCAGGAGCTGAAGGCCCTGGGGGTCGACGAGTATGAGGTGTTAAAAGAAAATGACGCCTACCATGCTCTTGAAAAAACCGGTGGTCTCATTATAACCGGCCCCACAGGAACCAATGTGAATGATGTAGCCGTTCTGCTGATCGGGTAATCCTTTCGCCCCGACAAAAGCGTGGGCTGCCAGGCCCAAAGCATTACAAAAAACAGGGTTCGAAACCTCATTTATCTGTGGTTTCCGAACCCTGTTTCTGCAAATCTCACAATTTCCGTCATGTTCTCATCCCTGAATGGTTTTCAACAGCTCTACCATTTCCAAATCTGAGGCTTTCACCTTCAGGGCTACTTTCATTTCCTGTCCGTCAGGGTAGGTCAGTTCTACACGAATCTCCGTCCCCTCCGTTATTCCCTTTTCCTTCACTGCATTGGCAAATATGGGAAACTTCGGGTGATTACGAAGGAACGTGTCCCATGCCTGCTTTACTTTCATCATTGCCTTTATATCCATATGATATGATTCCTCCTTATCCCGCCTTTTGATCCCTGACTATGTCAGATTCTCCCTATGGTGCAGACACATAGTCCAGCGGATTCTTATAGGTTCCATCGATTCTTACTGCAAAATGAAGATGATTACCTGTAGAGTAGCCTGTGGTTCCGACTAAACCAATGGTGTCTCCCTGAGAAACTTCATCTCCTACGGATACCAATAGCTTGGAACAATGCATATAGATGGTACAGTATCCATTTCCATGATACAGAACAACATAATTTCCCGCTGAATAATGGTATGTAGCAGTAATAACGGTGCCTGCTGCTGCCGCCTTGATTTTTGTACCGGAGGGTGCAGGGATATCAATCCCCTTATGATATGTTCCTACTCCTGCTATGGGCTCGTCCCGTCCTCCAAAATAAGAACTGATATAGCTGTAATTGCTGAGAGGCCAGATCAGCGTAGGATATCCTTCCTCTACACTTTCGGTAGGTAACTCCTCAGGAGTGTAGGTCTCTCCGTTGGCTTCTGCTTCTGCCTTGCGCTGTTCTTCTTCCTGGCGAAGACGCTCTTCCTCTTCTTTCCGGCGTCGTTCTTCTTCCTCCTCCAGCTGCTTAATGATGGCTTCCTGAGCAGCAATTTCCGCCTCTACATCGGACATCTCCGCTTCGGCATCCCCTACCTCTTTGTCATATTCTGCCACTTCTTCCGAGGTCGTATTGATTTTTGCATTATAGCTGTCCAACTCACTCTGTTTGGCGTTGACCAATTCCTGAAGATCTGCCTCAATTTCCTCGTTAACGGCCATCAGCTCCTCCAGCTCTGCGTACTCCGCTTCCAGATCCTCTTCCTGTCTGGCGATTTGTTCGCAGGTTTCCTGGTATACAGCTTTCATATCCTTATCATACTCTACAATGGCCATAATATACTCTACCCGGTTAAAGAAATCCACCAGACTTTTGGACTGGAGCAAAATCTCCAGATACTGAATATCTCCGTTTTCGTACATATACTGAATACGGAGCTTCATGGCCTCATACTGACTGGCTGCCTTCTCCTGATTTTCTGCCAGGGAAGCCTTGGTATCTTCAATCTGGATTTCCATGGCAGCGATGCTCTCCTCCAGCTCCGCTATGGTGTCTGTCACCTCTGTCAGATTGGCATCCAGCTCTTTCAGATAGGATTCCAGATTTTCCTTGTCGGATTGGAGGCTTGCCAATCGTTCTGTTGCTGTTTTACGATTGCTTTTGATTTGATCCAGCTCTTCCTGAAGGCTTTTCAAATCATTCTGAGAATCCTGCAAATCAGATTTGGCATCTTCCAGATCTCCCTCTGTATCGGATGAGGTGGTTCCTACCCGAAAAATCTCCTCTGTCCCCTGCTTTTCCAGCTGCGTGGCTGTCTTTTCTTCTGCATATACCCTGGAAGTATGAACACTTCCCAGTCCCCACCAAATCGCCGCTGCCGCTATCAACATCAGTACCGCGCCGATTTTATGATGTGCTCTTGTTTTTCTTCTCCAGCTTGTCTTCATGGGCTTTATACCTTCAAATGCTTCCGTACTGCTGCCATACTGCCCAGGAGTCCAATTCCGACTCCCAGTGCTGCCGCTACCGGTACCAAAAAATGCATGACATCGTATATGGTCAGGAAAGACAGCAATCCTGCCAGGATCGCCAGTTTACTTTCCAGATATTCGATGGCTCTGTCATACAGCAGCCATACCATCCCTAAAGGAATGGCAGCGCCAAACAGACCGATAATCAGACCCTCCACAATGAAGGGGGCACGGATGAAGGCTTTGGTTGCTCCTACCAGGCGCATGATCCGGATTTCTTCTCTTCTGGTGGATATGGCCATGGCTATGGTATTGTTAATCAGGAAAACGGACACGCCAAGCAATACCACGATCAGACCAATGGACACATATCCGATGGCATTATTCATATCAACCAGGCCGCCTGCCGCTACACTGGAGGCATTGACACGACGAACATGATCCAGGCTTTCCAGCCAGTTCACAAATTCTGTCTGCTGCTCAATATCATTGAGGTAAATCTCGTAGCTGGGCATGTTGGCCAATGGATTGTCATCAATAAAGCCGGCAGCCAGATCCTCTTCTCCGGCCAGATAATTCTGCTGGAATGACTCCCATGCCTCCTCCCCGGACACATATGTCATTTCCCGGACCTCCGGTCTGGCGGCAATGATATCTCCTATTGCCTGAACCTCCTCTTCGCTCAATGATTTATCAAAGAAAACGGTTACCCCTACTGTCTCTTCTACCACTCGAACCGTGTACTGTAAGTTTTCCACCACACAATAGAATACGGAAAACAAAAAAATACAGGCGGTAATGGTACCAATGGATGCCAGGGTAAACAAAAAGTGTCTGCGGATATTTTTAAATCCCTGTCGGATACAATAGAAAACGGTGCGTAGCTTCATCTTACTGTTCTTCCTCCTCCGTTTCATCTTCCCAATCTATAACTTCGGAAGAACCTGTCTCTTCCTCGTGGGGAATATTTTCCCCCACCAGCTCCCCGTAGTTCATATAGATCACCCGCTTCTGCATCCGATCTACAATCTCCTGGCTATGCGTCACCATTACCACTGTCGTACCTTCTTTGTTAATCTCCTCCAGTAATTCCATTACTTCCCATGCATTTTTGGAATCCAGATTACCGGTAGGCTCATCGCACAGAAGAATATCCGGTTTATTCACCAGTGCCCGGGCAATGGCCACTCGCTGCTGTTCTCCGCCGGACAGTTCATTGGGATATGCCTTATACTTGGCAGACAATCCTACGCGGGTCAGTATCTTCGGTACATCACGGCGAATCTCTGCAGCAGGCTTGGACAATACTCTCTGCGCAAACGCCACATTATCGTATACATTCATATCCTTGAGAAGCCGGAAATCCTGAAATACGACACCCAGCTTACGGCGATAATAGGGCACCTTCCGTCCTCTGAGCTTTTTCAGTTCCATTCCATCTACTGTAATGGTTCCTTCTGTGGGTTCAATCTCCCGTAACAGCAGGCGAATCATGGTAGATTTACCGGAGCCGCTGTCTCCCATAACAAACACGAACTCCCCTTTTTCAATATGTAAATTCAGGTTTCGCAGAGCATGTACATTCTTTCCGTATGTCTTGCTCACATTTTCAAACTCAATCATAGTTATCCTCACGTCATTTCAGAAAATTTTGCTTTCTCTATCCTGTTGCAAAATGACTCTGTATCTTCCCTGTTATATACAAAGAACGCCCCGCTTAAGTGTTCTATCATAAGCGGAGCGTACAATCAACTTCATTTAGCGATCCATCTTCTCGATGTAGTTCATGTATTTGACTACCATCAAGGCAATTTTGAATGTAATGGCATCATCAAATTTTCTCAAATCCAATCCGGTACTCTTCTGCAGCTTATCCAGTCGATATACCAATGTATTTCTGTGAATATACAACTGTCTCGATGTCTCAGAAACATTCAGGTTATTATCAAAGAACTTATTGATGGTGGTCAATGTCTCCTCATCCAGATCCTCCGGTGATTTGCCGTCGAATATCTCCCGAATGAACATCCGGCACAAATGTACCGGAAGCTGATAAATCAGTCTGCCGATTCCCAGATTGCTGTAGGCAATCACATTCTCCTCGCTGTAGAAGATCTTTCCTACGTCCAGAGCCATCTTGGCTTCCTTGTAGGAACGGGAAACATCCCGAATCTCATTGATAATCGTGCCATAAGCAATATGAACCTTCTGGGAAGCATCGGAAGCCAGGGCATCCATAATGGACTTTGCCACCCGGTTCATATCTTCATACTCCTCAGTATCCTTCAGTTCCTTTACCAGAATGATATTTTTCTCATCCACAGCAGTAATAAAATCATGGCTCTTGCCAATGAACAGTGTCTTCACTGCTTCCATGGATGCAGAATCATTCTCCTGGGCCGTCTCAATCACGAAAACCACCCGGCGCACATTGGTCTCAATATGAAGCTTCTTTGCCCGATTATAGATATCTACCAACAGCAGATTATCCAACAGCAAATTCTTGATAAAGTTCTCTTTATCAAAGCGCTCCTTATAGGCAACCAGCAGGCCCTGGATCTGGAACACTACCATCTTGCCTACCATAAAGGTATCATCTCCGGAACCTCTGGCCAGCAAAATATATTCCAGCTGATTCTCGTCCAGAATCTTGAAAAACTGGCAGCCAGCTACTACCTGACTGTCGGCCGGGGAATTGATGAAGGAAACTACATCTTCTCCGTAATTGTTCATACCAGCGCTGGTGCTGGCTAATGTAATTCCCTCCGTGTCATACACACAGAAATCCGTCCTGGTTATTCCCTTCAGACCATCAATCGTACTCTGTAAAATCTGATTCGAAATCATGTCTTTCTCCTCCGCTCAAAACTATACACCACTCGTAGTAATGGGCATCATTGCTCATCTTCAAGCAACCTCTTTGGATTTATTCTATAGCAAAAAACCAGAAAAATAAAGAGGAAATTACAATTTTTTAGTAATTTTTAGTAATTTTTTTCATCTTTTTTTCATATATTAAGGATAGCAACGTGTCACAATCCTTAAAATGAGCTTATTCTGTGTACTCCATGAAGCCTTCTCCCAGTACCTCCCTGGCGTCGGTAACGATCATGAAGGATTTCTCATCCATCTGAGATACAATGTCCTTCACTCTGACGATCTCCTTGCGGGACACCACACAAAAAAGGACATTTTTTCGATTGCCGGAATACATTCCCGTTCCGTCTAATCCTGTGACACCGTGATCCAGCTCCGTCATAATGGCGGAAGCAATCTCATCCGGGTGATCGGTAATAATATAAGCAATTTTTGCAAAATGCATACCTTCCAGTATGGTATCTGCCACCTTGGTCACAACAAAGACGGTAAGGAGGGCATACAGGGCATAGGACCATCCAAATACCAGGGCGCCTGCCAGCACCACCAGTCCGTCCAGAATCTCCATAATCTGCGCCACTGACAGGTGTCTGGCGTAATGTTGTATAATCGCAGCCATCAGATCTGTGCCTCCGGTGGTGGCTCTGGCCATAAAGACCAGACCGGTACCTATGCCGGTAATCACTCCGCCATAGATTGCCTGAAGCAAGATATCTTCTGTCTGCAATGGTACCTCCGGCAGGATATACAAAAAAAAGGACAGGCTAATGGTAGCAAACAGAGTCCTTTTTACAAACTTCCATCCCTTTACCAGAATGGCTATAACAAACAGGGGGATGTTAATGACGGTGTTGGTGAGCCACAACGGTATATTGGCCAACTCCTTGACGATAATCGCCAGACCGGACACACCTCCTGTTACCAGATTTGCCGGATCATAAACAAGTTTAATGGCAGCCGCCATAAGAGCTGTACCTAACAAAAGGGTAAACAAATTATTGCCGATTATTTTTTTCTGTTTCATTATTCCCTCTTTTTCCTGACTTGTCGACACAAACCCTCACCAAAAGGATGGATTTTTCTCCGTTTTTCCTCACATATAGTTGGTAAACTTTTTGGTCAAAAAAGCTTACCATTATAGGTGTTTCAAGCTTCACACCACAAGGAGGAGTATTCATGAGTCACTCATTTGATAATGGGGCAGACATTTGCCGCCGCATGAGACAGATCCGTGAGCAAGCTCACATGACCCAGGAAAAGCTGGCGGATGAGCTCGGTGTCTCTGTCAATTATCTCGGGGAAGTAGAGCGAGGTCGTAAAGCCCTCTCCCATTCTCTGGCCAATCGTTTCTGTTCTTATTTTCACATCTCTTATGATTACTTATACCGTGGGATTCCGTCTGCAGACTGGGATCTTCTGCCATTTATGAGCGAATCTGCCAATGCCTCCTCGTGGCGGGGAGTGCGGGAAAGTTCTGAATACAGTCTTCCCCGCAATGCTCTCATTTCGCAGCTTACCCATTGTTCTGATGAAGAAATCGAAATCATATCCCGCCTGACGTATACCTATCTGTATACCGTACATCAGCAGGAAGCCAGCCAGCAGCAGAAACCTCCGGTAAAATAATCCTGTGTTTTATTTCTCCCGAATCCGGATTCCATCCTGCTGGATGGTGATTTTCTCTGCCTTAAGCAGATGTCCTTCGGCTCTCTTAAAGGCAGCCTTACTAAGTCCAAATACCTCCCGGATCTGCTCCGGATCTGATTTATCATGATAAGGAAGGAAGCCGCCTGCATCCTGAAGGCTCTTCCACAAAAGCTCTGCATCGGCATCCATCTGCTTGTAAGCCTTTTTGCGGACCCGCAGATCCAGCTTGCCATCCTGACGGCGCCTCATAACCTGTGCGGTAATGCGCTCTCCCGGCTGGAAATCCTGATATACCTCAGAAGAAGGAATCAGTCCGAAGTAGCAGTCATCTACTGCAACAAAGGCACCAAGGGGCTTAATCTCATATACAATGCCGTTTACAATGTCACCCTTCTGATAGGGAGATTCCGCACTCATATGGTCATAAATACGCATGGACGCACACAGGCGTTCACTCTTATCCACATACATGGTAACCAGAACGGTATCCCCTTCCTGTGGTTTCTTTGTCTGCTCTTTAAAGGGGAGGAACAGATCTCTTTCCAGTCCCCAATCCAAAAAAGCCCCGATGTTTGTCACCTGCACTACCTTCAAAAATCCAACCTGTCCTCTGCACAGCTTGGACTGATGAATCGTAGCGATCATGCGATCCTCAGAATCCTTATACAACAAAACATCGACGCTGTCTCCTGCTTTGGCACCTGCAGAGACCTGCTTACGAGGCAGCAATACCGCAGTCTCGGGACTGTCCGGCTCTCCTACATAGGCTCCAATTTCTGTCAGGCGATGAATGATTAGCTGTTGTCTCTTGCCCAGTTCTAGCATATGTCGTTCCTTTCCTCCTGTGTTGTCACAATGGATGTCTTCTTAAATCATACCGTTTTCTCGGCGTTTTTTCAAGTATCTGCATCGTCAGACAGCAATAAATTCCGTACCGCATACAGCGGAAGTTTCTGCTGTCAAGCCGGTATTTCCTGGGATGCATAAATGTAAAAAAAGAACCGACAAGCCTTCTCAGGTTTCTCGGTCCTTGTATCGCTGGGCTACCAGGATTCGAACCTGGAAAATGACGGAGTCAGAGTCCGTTGCCTTACCATTTG
>CAYMSZ010000011.1:0-17060 GCA_964393285.1 uncultured Lachnospiraceae bacterium
AAAAGGGGATGTACTGTCAGCTGGTGGCAGAGGGAAAATGTAAAAAATCCAGGGAATGTGCCGCCTGGATGGCAGCGCCGGATACTCTGGATCCATCCCTGTCCTGGAGGCTTCAGGAGAAGCCTTTCGGCAGAGAATAGGGGAAATGTACCCGACAAAGTACACGAAACTCCCGTTATTTCTGAAACGAACCTTGTTTTTTTTTAGAGATTTAGTATACTTAAAGTTAGGTCATTCTGTAGGTAATTGTTGAAAATATACTGCAGAAAACATATGAAGAAAGAGGTGCAAAACGTGAGTGATTCATTAACTATGAAAGCTTCACCCCGTATCAAAGACGGCTCCCGTTGGGAAACCCTGATGTTTGATATGGAAATTGCGCTGCTGCCGGTGGTCCTGCTGGCTGCATACCGTTTCGGTTTTGGCGCAATCAAGGTAATCATTGCCTCTGTGTTGGCCTGTGTGCTGACAGAGTGGGTATATGATCTTTGCCTGAAAAAAGAATTGGGCATTACGAATGGCACAGCCATTGTAACAGGTCTTCTGTTGGGTCTGACCCTGCCGGCAGATATCGATCTGTACATACCGGTTATCGGTGGTATTTTCGCCACATTGGTGGTAGTGCTGTTGTACGGCGGCTATGGCCAGCATTTTATGCTGCCTGCATTGGTAGCCCGCTGCTTTTTGCTGATCAGTTTCTCCCAGCAGATGACAACCTACACCATTGACGGTGTTTCCTCTGCTACGCCCCTGACAATATTGCAGAACGGCGGAACTCCTGATTTGTGGAACATTTTTATCGGCAACATCAACGGCTCCATCGTAGAGGTATCTACCATTGCCGTTTTGATCGGCTTTGCCTATCTGCTGATCAGAAAGTCAGTGAAGGTCATTACCCCTGTGGTATATGTGGTATCCTTTGTCCTGTACATCGCCCTGTTCGGCGGTCATGGCTTTGACATGACCTACATCGGTGCCCAGGTATTAGGCGGCGGTTTTATCTTCAGCGTAGCATTCTTTGCCAGTGACATGGTGATCAATCCCCGGTCTGCTATGGGACAGGTGGTATACGGTCTGCTGTTAGGCATCGTTACCGGCTTGTATCGTACCCTGGGCTCTGTTCCGGAAAGCGTATCCTATGCCATCATCTGCTGCAATCTGCTGATTCCGTTGATTGACAAATTCCTTCCTGCAAAAGAAAAGGAGGCGGCCTGATTATGGATATCAAAAAGATTTTAAAGGACACACTGGTGCTGTTGGTCATCACTGTGGTTTCCGGTTTTCTGCTGGGTATCGCCTATGAGGTGACAAACCCTGTCATCACTGCCAGAAAGGCAGAGGAGAAGGCAGCTTCCTATCGTACCTTGTTTACCGATGCCGATCATTTTGAGGACAGATCCGATCTGCTGGATGAGGCAGCTACCGTATTGGCAGATGCCGGCCGCAGCGAGGAGATCACCGATATTATGACAGCTATGGATGCTTCCGGTGAGGTCATCGGTTATGCCATGAGCATTTCCTGTAGCGGTAACCAGGGCGAGATCGTAGTGGCCTATGCTTACGGCGTAGACGGAACCAGCTACGGCATTGAGATTCTGTCCAGCTCCGAGACCGCAGGTCTGGGTGCTCTGGCCAGCGAGCCTGCTTTTAAGAATCAGTTCCAGAATAAGAATTACGAGTCATTCAGTGTAGTAAAATCCGGCGGCAACGGAGAGGATGAGATCGACGCCATCAGCGGCGCAACCAACACCTCTACGGCTGTAACAGGCGCTGTCAATGCCGGCATTATTTTCGGACACTACTGTGTCGAGAACAAGTAAGGGAGGTTAAAAAGATGAAAAACAAACATCTGGATGCAATTTATAATGGTATCATCCGCGAAAACCCTACATTTGTTCTGATGCTGGGTATGTGTCCTACACTTGCGGTTACCACCAATGCCATCAACGGCGCCGGTATGGGCGTCTCCACCATGGTGGTATTGATCCTTTCCAACATGATGATTTCTGCTTTGCGTAAGATCATTCCTGACGGCGTGCGTATGCCGGCATACATCGTGGTTGTTGCTACCTTTGTAACCATTGTTGACTTTGTTATGGAAGCATATACCCCGGATCTGTACTCCGCTTTGGGCTTATATATCCCTCTGATCGTAGTAAACTGCATTATCCTGGGCCGTGCAGAAGCATATGCCAATAAGAACACTGTCACCATGTCTGCCTGCGACGGTATCGGTATGGGCTTAGGCTTTACCATTGCCCTCATCGTCATCGGTCTGGTAAGAGAATTCTTAGGTGCCGGTACTGTGTTCGGTGTTACGGTATACACAGCCGGCAGCGTATTTGCTCCTATCGGCATCATCACCAAGGCTCCCGGCGCTTTCCTGGTACTGGCTATGCTGTCTGCTCTGCAGAATAAGCTGAAGATGAAGTCTGCTACCAACGGAGAAAACGGCGGCGAGGAAAGTGGCTGCGCCAGCAACTGCGATTCCTGCGGTGGCGGCTGCAACTAAGTGAGGAGGAGATAAGGCAATGAAAGAATTGATCATTATTGTAGTGACAGCAATTTTGCTGAACAATGTTGTATTAAGCCAGTTCCTGGGTATCTGCTCCTTCTTAGGTGTTTCCACCAAGACCGAGGTAGCGGTAGGTATGGGCGGTGCCGTTGTATTCGTTATTACCGTAGCTTCTGCTGTAGCCTATGGACTGTATCAGATTCTGGAAGCACTGGGGCTGACCTATCTGGATACCATCGTATTCATTCTGGTTATCGCCTGCCTGGTGCAGATCGTAGAGTCTTTCTTTAAGAAGTTTGTACCGGCTCTGTATAAGGCCCTGGGTGTGTATCTTCCTTTGATTACCACCAACTGTGCCGTATTGGGTGTAGCATTGACCAATGTACAGAACAAGTACAACTTTATTCAGAGTGTATTGTGTGGTTTCGGTACCGCTGTAGGCTATCTGATCGCCATCGTGATCTTAGCCGGTATCAGAGAGCGCATTGCAGACAATGATATCCCTACTCCTTTTAAGGGTTCCCCCATTGTTATGATTACAGCCTGTCTGATGGCAATCGCTTTCTACGGCTTTGCCAATCTGGCAATTTAAGGAGGAGGAAAGATGAGCGCAATCGTTCTGGCAATCAATTTTGGAAACGTAATCACTGCCACATTGATGGTAGGTGTAGTTGGTCTGTTGATCGGCCTGCTCTTAGGTGTGACCGGTCATGTATTCCGGGTGGAGATCGACCCGAAGCAGGAAGCCATTCGTGCCTGCCTCCCCGGCAACAACTGCGGCGGCTGCGGCTACCCCGGTTGTGATGGTCTGGCTGCTGCTATTTTCGCAGGAGAGGCTCCTGTGAACCAGTGTCCCGTAGGCGGCGCTCCCGTAGCTGCAAAGATTGCAGAGGTAATGGGAGTAGAAGCCGATGCCGTACCTGCAGCAGAAGGCAAGAAGGCTTTCGTAAAATGTAAAGGCGACAATGACACAGCAGTTCTCAATGAGAAGGGACGCAAGGTATGTACCTACGGCTGTATCGCCTGCGGTCTCTGTGTGAGACAGTGTCAGTTTGATGCCATCCATGTAGAAAATGGCGTGGCTGTAGTAGACAGGGATAAGTGCGTAGGCTGCGGTGCCTGTGCTGCAAAATGTCCCAAGAAGATTATTGAGCTGGTACCCGAGTCCAAGACTCATGTGGTAGCCTGCAGCAACCCTCAGTTCGGCAAGGATGTTACCGGCGTCTGCAAGGCAGGCTGCATCGGCTGCGGCATCTGTGTGAAGAACTGTGAGTCTCAGGCCATTGCATTTGCCGGAGAGGACAAACTTCCTGTCATTGATTATGAGAAGTGTGTAAACTGCGGCGTATGTGCCACCAAGTGCCCCAAAAAGGTAATCAGCTAAGAAGGAGAGTGAAGGACATGGAAAAGAATACAAACAAAGGCATTTCTGCCTATAAAAATCTGATCCTGTTTGCAATCATGATGGTAGCCGCCATTGTGATTACAGTGGTAAAGCCTTCCGGCTCCAGCTATACAGGAAGTGCACAGGGTATCGACAGCACCGTAACGGTTACCATTACCGTTGACAGTGAAGGCACGATTACCAAGGCAGTATTGGATGTATCCGGTGAGACTGCCGGTCTGGGAGCCGACATCGGCGATACCATGGCAGAGCGGATTCTGGAAGCTCAGTCCAATGAGATCGATGGGGTATCCGGCTGTACCGTTACCAGTAACGCCATCAAGACGGCACTGGCAGATGCTATGACCCAGGCTGGACTGGAAGTAGTGGAAGAGAAGACAGAAGAGCCTGCCGGTGCTGTGGCAGAGGGAAATACCTACACAGCCAGCGCCCAGGGTATGGGAACTGTGACAGTAACAGTGACCATCGAGGAAGATGGCACCATCTCCGGTCTGGAGATCGATGCCTCTAACGAGACAGAGAGCTTAGGCCAGGTGGCAGCTCCTAAGCTGCAGGAAGCAATCCTGGCTGCCGGTACCGTAGAAGGCATCGATGCCATCAGCGGCTGCACCGTTACCAGTAATGCAGTATTCCAGGCCATCAATGAATGTCTGGAGGCTGCCGGTCACTAAGACAAGAGTTAAAAAATGATTTGAGATGAGCGATAGATCCTGTAAATCCATCGCTCATTTTTATGACAACGGTCTGGAAAAGAGAACAAAAAATGTGAGATTTCCATAAAAAAATTTCCATACCTCTTGCAGATTGTTAAAAACTAGTATATGATAAAGTTTATAGACTTTTTATAAATGGGTAGGTCTGAGGCAAAAAGATTTACCTGTTTGAAAGATGTCAGGTTTTAAATACGATACGAAAGGATTTGTGTGAAATGAAGGATCAAAATGTTACCGTATTTCACGGCGGAGTACATCCGACTAACGGTGAAGACAAAGGTCTGAGCAATACCAAACCGATCACGGAATACACGCCCAAGGTAGTAGAGATTTCCATGGCACAGACCGGTCCCAGCTTATGCGAATGCCTGGTAAAGGCAGGGGATCATGTGGAGAGAGGACAGCTGATCGGTTCCCCTCTGAATTTCTTTGCCGTAAAATTACATGCCAGCGTTAGCGGTACTGTAAAGGAAATCAAGAAGGTGGCCAACGGCCCCAAAGAGGTAGATGTCTGTGTCATCGAGGCTGACGAAGTACAGCCTGAGATTCCGGATCTGCCTTATCGTCATGAGCTGGCAGATCTGTCCTCCTTCTCCAAGGAAGACCTCATCGGACTCATGGAGGAAGGCGGTCTTACCGGTATGGGCGGTGCAGGCTTCCCTTGTCATGTAAAGTATAAGCCCAATAAGCCCATCCAGTACCTGCTGATCAATGCAGTAGAGTGCGAGCCTTTCCTGACTTGCGATCATCGTATGCTGTTAGAGCATAGCTGGGAGATTTTAAACGGCGCCAACGCCATGATCAAGGCTGCCGGTGCTTCCAAAGGCTTTATCTGCATGGAAGATAACAAGATGGATGTTGCAGAGAAGTTCCAGAAGATGCTTCAGGGACTGAACATTCCCCTGGAGGTTAAGGTATTGCCTACCAGATATCCTCAGGGCGGTGAGCGTCAGCTGATTCTGGCTACCGTTGGAGTAGAAGTACCTGCCGGCGGACTGCCTGCTGATGCCGGATGCATTTTGTCCAATGCCCAGACTGCCAAGGCTATGGCAGATATGGTATTTGCCGGTATTCCTTCCATTACCAGAGCCATCACCATTACCGGTGGCGTGGCAGATCCTAAGAACTTCCTGGTACCTTTGGGTACTCCTATCAAGGAACTGGTGGCCCTGGCCGGCGGTATCACTGAGAAGGATAATAAGGTAATTCTGGGTGGTCCTATGACCGGTCCCTGCATCGGTACCGGCCTGACAGGAGATGATATCGACAAGTGCGTAACCAAGGTAAACGGCGGCTTGTTGGTATTGAAGAATGATCATCTGACAGAGTCTCCCTGCATTCGCTGCGGCGGTTGTGCAGAGGTATGTCCTGCCGGTCTGTCTCCTTTTAAGATCGATCATGCATTCCGCGCCGGCAGACTGGATCTGTGTGAGGCTTTGCATGCTACAGAGTGTATCGCCTGCGGCTGCTGCTCCTATCAGTGTCCTGCCAAGCGTGAGCTGACGGTATACAATACGAAAGCCCGTGATGCGGTGAAGGCTGCTATCCGTGAAAGGAGTAAGAAATAATGGCTGAAGTACATAATAATCCGAATTTACGTTCTCCGAAAACATCTCAGAAGATTATGCTGGATGTGTGCATCGCTCTGTGTCCTGCCCTGGTAGGAGCAGTGGTATTCTTCGGAATGAACGCATTGATTTTGACTCTGGTATCTGTAGTGACCTGCGTACTGACAGAGGCAATCTACGAAACCATCTGCAAGAAGCAGCTGACCATTTCCGATATGACTGCCGTAGTTACCGGTATGCTCATTGCCTTTAATATGTCTTCCACTACTCCTGTGTGGGTTGTGATCCTGGCAGATATCTTTGCCATCCTGGTGGTAAAGCAGCTGTTCGGAGGTGTAGGCAGTAACGTAGTGAATCCGGCTCTCATGGGTCGTCTCTTTGTTATGACAGTATATCCTGCCAAGATGATGAGCTATGCTCTTCCTGCAGGTGTAGATGCTGCTTCCAGCGCTACTGTGCTGAGCGGCGGTTCCTTCTCTGCCGTACAGATGATCATCGGACAGATCCCCGGTGCTCTGGGTGAGACCAGTGCTCTGCTTCTGTTTGTTGGTTTCCTGTATCTGGTATACAAGAAAGAAGTAAACTGGATGGCCAGTCTGGTATACATCCTGATCGTAGGCGTGGTAAGCGGCCTGATTCTGGGCAACATCGCTGCTGGTTTCTTTGCCGGCGGTGTGTTCTTAGGCGGTCTGTTCATGCTGACAGATTATGTATTTGTCAACAAGAAAGGTCATCTTCTGTACGCCGTTGTAGCAGCTGTAGTGACAGTAGCCATTCGCTGCTTCAGCAGTTATCCGGAAGGTGTATGCTTTGGTATTCTGTTGACCAACTGTGCCGTATACTTTATTGACAAGTTTGCCAAGAAGCCCCATGTATACGGAATTAAGGATTGAGGAGGATGAGAGAAATGGAAGAAAAGAAATCAGTAAGTTTTGCCTCTCTGCTCATCTCTGCCGTAGTTGCAGTGGTTTTGCTGTTTGGTGTGAAGACCTTAGGCGGTTCCAATCAGGTAGAGGAAGCCAAGAGCTATACAGCCGGCACCTACACCGCTACTGCCAGTGGTATGGACGAGGTAACCGTTACCGTTACCATCGATGAGAATGGTGTGATCACCGCTCTGGATATCGATGCGTCCAAGGAAACTCCCAGTTTAGGTCAGGTGGCTGCCCCTAAGTTACAGGAGCAGATTCTGGCAGCCGGTACCATCAATGGAATCGACGCCATCAGCGGTTGCACCATGACAAGCAACGGTATCTTTACAGCGATTACTGACTGTCTCAGTCAGGCATCGAACTAAGGAGGTAAATGCAATGAAAGCACGTTATTCTGTTGAGGCATTTGCCTTTGCAATGGTGGTATTTGCCACCAATCTGGAGACGGCTCTGGTAGCCGGAGCAATTCTGGTATTCGGAACCCTGTTAGGAGACCTGCTGGCAGCCAAGGCCGGCAAGGTAGCAGGTGCCGTAGTATCCTTCGTTGTGACAGCAGCACTGATCGCTTTTGGTCTGACCTATGCCGGTCTGGCTTCCGGCGAGTATGTAGAGGCTTGCCTGGCTGGTCTGCTGGTAGGAAAGCATGTATATGACGGCATCGAAGAGGCTGAGGGAGATTCTCTGAAAGAGAATTACACCGCTTTGGTGGTTCTGGCTGTAGTAGCCATTCTGCGTGAAGTTCTGACCAAGGGAGCTATCCTGGGTTATGATGTAGTAAGCGGTGATTTCATCGCCAGCGCTTATGGCAAGATGCACTTTGGCCTGATCTTTGCCGGTATCGGCATTGCAGCCATCAATGCATTGACAAAGAAGTCTGTTCAGGCAGATTTGCTGTGGGTAGCCATCCCGGTAGCAGTTCTGTATGTACTGGGCGCAGGCAAGCCGGTAGCCGGCATTGTGGCTGCTGCCATCGCAGTGGTACTTTCTGTTGGCACAAGAAGCAAGCTGGTATATTCCAGCACCGGAAAGTATTTTGCCAGCCTGCCTGTAGAGGTCATCTCTCTGGGCTTCCTGTTTATGATGGTTAGCGTCATTGCCTAAGACAGGTTTTTGTGGTATAATACGAGGCAGGTTCTGAAAAGAACCTGCCTTTCTTAATAAAAAAACAGGATGGTATGGTACGACAATGAAAACAAAGCGTTTGACCATGTATGGTCTGTTAATTGCCCTGGCCTTTGTATTAAGCTATCTGGAGACCTTGATCCCTGTGGCGGCCCTGGGCTTTTTTGTTCCCGGCATGAAGATAGGTCTGGCAAATATTGTGGTGATGGTGGCTCTCTATACCCTGGGAGCAAGGGACGCCCTGATTCTGTCCCTGATTCGTATTTTTCTGGTAAGCCTGACCTTTGGCAATACAGTATCCATGCTGTACAGCCTGGGTGGCGGCATTTTGAGTTATCTGGTGATGCTGGGATTGAAAAAGACCGGTTTCTTTTCTATGGTGGTAGTCAGCATTTCCGGCGGTATTTTCCACAATGTGGGACAGATTCTTACTGTTATGCTGGTATTACAGAATGCAGGGGTACTGGGGTATTTGCCGATGCTGTTTATTTCCGGTACCATTACCGGCGCCTTTATCGGGATTCTGGGAGGTGAGGTCACCAAACGGATTCGCAGGTATCTTGCCCTGACGGAGTGAACCTTGAGAGGAAAGGAGTAAATGATTTGAATCAGAATTTTATCAAAAGAGATCACCTTTCTGCCGAGTATCCTCTTCGAAAACATATGGATTTTTACGGAAGAGTCCAGGGAGTGGGCTTTCGCTACACCGTTTATAATTATGCCAGATCTTATGGGCTGACGGGTTGGGTTCGCAACTGTAGTGACGGTCATGTGGAGATGGAGATTCAGGGAAGTGAGGAGCGGATCCAGGCCGTATTAGAGGAACTGCAAAGGGATCGCTGGATTCGGATTGAGAAACTGGATCAGAGAAAGATTCCGTTAGTAACAGGGGAAAAGGAATTTAAAGTAGTGGGATGATTTGATGGGATGATTTGATGCAGGAAAGAGGAAACCTGCGTTGCAAATCCTCTCGAAGTATGATAAAATGAGCCTTGCGACAGTTTGCCCTTGTGAAAGGCCTTTATAAAGCGAAAACACATGGAGGCGATGGTCGGGAGATAGGACGGACTACGGTTGGAAGGAAACAGAACATGAAAAAAGAATTGAATTATAATGAGAAATTGCAACAGCTGGATGGTGCAGACCTCATTCCTACGGAGGAGCCTGCTCGCCAGCTGTATTTTATGAATAAATGCAAAGCGATTGTGACAGCGAAATCAGAGGAGCTGGGTCGCCCTTTGACGGCCAATGTAGTGACCTTTGGCTGTCAGATGAATGCCAGAGACTCCGAAAAGTTATTGGGAATTCTGGAGAAGATCGGATATGTGGCAAAGGACGATGAGGATGCGGATTTTGTGCTGTACAACACCTGTACCGTACGGGATAATGCCAACCAGCGTGTCTACGGTCGCCTTGGCTATGTACACAGCAAGAAAAAACAAAATCCCCAGATGCTGGTAGGACTCTGCGGCTGTATGATGCAGGAGCAGGTGGTCATCGATAAGATCAAACAGAGCTATCGCTTTGTGGATATTATTTTCGGAACCCACAATATCTACAAGCTGGCGGAGCTTCTTTATGCCAGACTGGTATTTGACGGCATGATCATTGATATCCAGAAGGACAATGATGTCATCGTGGAGTCTTTGCCTGTGGATCGCAAATACCCTTATAAGACCGGGGTTAATATTATGTATGGCTGCAATAATTTTTGCACATACTGCATTGTTCCCTATGTACGAGGCAGAGAGAGAAGCCGGGAGCCGGAGGAAATCATCGATGAGATTCGGGCTCAGGTGGCAGACGGCGTCATCGAAGTCATGCTCTTAGGCCAGAATGTAAATTCTTACGGAAAGAATCTGGAGCATCCTATGACCTTTGCACAGCTGCTCCGGGAGATTGAAAAAATCGAGGGATTGGAGCGGATTCGTTTCATGACCTCCCATCCGAAGGATCTGTCCGATGAACTGATTCAGGTGATGAAGGAGTCTAAGAAAATCTGTCGACACCTTCATTTGCCCTTACAGTCCGGCAGCTCCCGATTGCTGAAGCTGATGAATCGTTCCTATAATAAGGAGCAGTATCTGGCTCTGGTGGAGAAAATCAAGAGGGAGATCCCCGATATTTCCCTGACTACGGATATTATTGTAGGCTTCCCCGGTGAGACGGAAGAGGATTTTGAGGAGACCATGGATGTGGTGCGGAAGGTTCGTTATGACAGTGCCTTTACTTTCATCTATTCTCCCCGTACCGGCACACCGGCTGCTGCCATGGAGCAGGTTCCCAAGGAGGTGGCACAGCCTCGTTTTGACCGATTGCTGGCCCTGGTGCAGCAGATTTCCAAGGAAGAGAGCGGCAAAGATACAGGCAAGGTCCTGTCTGCCCTGGTAGAAGGGGTGGAAAGTCAGCATGAAGGTATGGTGACAGGCCGGTTAAGTAATAATATCATGGTTCATTTCCCAGGCTCTCCCAGTCTGATCGGAAAAATTGTCCCGGTGCGCCTGTTGGAGTCCCGAGGCTTCTACTACATCGGAGAGTTGGTAGAATAATATGACAAAGCGTGGATTTGCCGGCGGTATGGCACTCCTCCTTCTGTGGGGGATCCTGTCCTTGTCGGCAGTCGGCTGTGGTGCCGGAGATGCGGCATACGGAAACTCAGGGGGAGAGGAGACTTCCGTAACCACAGAGGAGACAGGATGGGAAGATGAGGAGAATGAGAGTCCGGAGAACGGAGAGCCTGGATTAGAGGATGCTCTGTACGAGGAAGAAATGATGTTTTCAGGCAGCTCCATCAAGGAGGCTCTTACTACCGTAACAGAGCCCAGAGATGGCTGGGTGATTGCTTTTGATGTCCTGAATGTACGCCGCTTTTGCTATTCCAACGGAACGGTGATCGGTACCTTTTCCTCCGGGCAGAAGATTACGGTGAACGGACCTGCCAGATATGGCTTTTATCCTGTTACCGGAACCGACGCAGAGACCGGGGAGGAGATCAACGGCTATTGCAGTGCAAAATATGTTTCCCTGGTAGAATATACAGGAAATGCAGTATCCCTGGATATTGTATCCTTTATCCAGACCGATGAGCGCTGGGCGGATCTGACATTGGGAGAATCCTCCTATACCATCGGAAAGGTAGGTTGTACCACCACCTGTTTTGCCATGTGCGAATCCTACCTTACGGGAACGGAGATCACGCCGGCAGATATGTCAGAGATGCTGACCTATACCAACGACGGCAATCTGTACTGGCCGGAGGAATATTATGAGGATTACACCACAGACTATCTGGCGGAAATTTATATGAAGCTTCACCAGGGAATTCCGGTTTTGATCGGGTCCCGCCGCAAAAGCGGAGGACAGCACTGGGTACTGGTGACAGGCTATGATCCGGGAGATAAGACCATTACCAGATCCGCAGATCTGAAAGCTTCCGATTTTATCATCCGTGATCCCAGCGGACTGCGAAGCAATTTGAGCCAGTTTTTCAAGGATTTGCCCTATTATATTAAAATCGTGTACTATAATGGCGGAGGAATGTAGCGTGGCACTTTCACCGATGATGCAAAAATATCTTGAGACGAAACAGGAATACCCGGATTGTCTTCTGTTTTATCGTCTGGGAGATTTTTATGAGATGTTTTTTGAGGATGCAGAGACCGCATCCAGAGAGTTAGAACTGGTATTGACCGGCAAGGACTGTGGCCTGGAAGAGCGGGCGCCTATGTGTGGGATTCCTTATCATGCCGTTGACAATTATCTGTATCGCCTGGTACAAAAAGGGTACAAGGTAGCCATTGCAGAGCAGATGGAAGATCCGAAGCTGGCCAAGGGACTGGTAAAGCGGGAAGTGATCCGTGTGGTGACCCCTGGCACCATTACCAGTGGGCAGGCCCTGGATGAGACAAAAAATAATTACATTATGGGCATCGTGGTCATGGAGCAGAACATGGGAATTGCCATTGCCGATGTTACTACAGGTACTTTCCTGGTAACAGAGGTAGATTCCACCAGAACCATGCAGGATGAGATCATGAAGTATGCGCCGGCGGAGATTGTATGCAATCAGGCATTTTCCATGTGTGGCATTGATCTGGAGGATCTGCGCAATCGCTGTCGTATTCTGATTTCCCCTCTGGATTCCAGCTATTTTCAGGAGGATCGGTGCCATCAGGTTTTGAAAGACCATTTCCATGTTCATTCTCTGGACGGACTGGGACTCTCTGATTATGCAGTAGGTGCCATCGCTGCCGGCGCGTTAATGGAGTATCTGAATGAGACACAGAAAACCTCTTTGTCCCATCTGTCCCAGATCAAGACCTATCGAACCGGCGGATATATGATTCTGGATACCTCTACCAGACGGAATCTGGAGCTATTGGAGACCCTTCGGGAGAAGAATAAAAGAGGAAGCCTTTTGTGGGTCTTGGATAAGACGAAAACGGCCATGGGAGCCAGAAAGCTGAGAAGCTTTATTGAGCAGCCTTTGTTAAACAAAGAGGAGATACTGGCTCGTCAGGACGCCATTGCCGCCTTAAATGATAACTACATTACCCGGGAAGAGCTGCGGGAATATCTGAATCCCATTTATGACTTAGAGCGGCTCATCAGCCGGATTACCTACCAGAGCGCTAACCCCAGGGATCTGGTGGCCTTTGGAAAATCCGTTGCCATGTTACCTCATATCAGGGAACAGCTGAAAGGATTTTCCGGTGGAATCTTACAGCAGATTTACCAGGATATGGACTGTCTGGAAGATTTGTCTGAGCTGGTGGCCTCTGCTATTGTAGAGGAACCGCCGATTACGGTGAGAGAGGGCGGTATGATTCAGGATGGCTACAACGAGGAAGTAGATCGTCTTCGTCATGCCAAGACAGACGGAAAGACCTGGCTGGCCCAGTTAGAAGAAAAAGAGAGAACTGCCACAGGAATAAAAAATCTGCGGATCAAATACAATAAAGTCTTCGGCTATTATCTGGAGGTCACCAACTCCTTTAAGGATCTGGTTCCGGATTATTATATCCGCAAGCAGACCCTGACAGGAGCAGAGCGGTATACGACACCGGAGCTAAAAGAACTGGAATCTGTGATTCTGGGAGCGGAGGATAAGCTGTTTGTACTGGAGTATCAGCTGTTCTGTCAGGTAAGAGATCAGATTGCAGGAGAGGTGGTACGGATCCAGCAGACTGCCAACGCCATTGCCGGCCTGGATGTATTGATTTCTCTGGCGGTGGTGGCAGAGCAGAGTCATTATGTGCGCCCTTCCATCAATGAAAAAGGAATCATCGAGATCAAGGATGGCCGTCATCCGGTAGTGGAAAAGATGATGGGAGATGATTTATTCGTCACCAATGATACCTATCTGGATCATTCCAAGAACCGGGTGGCTATTATTACCGGCCCCAACATGGCAGGCAAGTCTACCTACATGAGACAGGTGGCATTGATTACCCTGATGGCCCAGATCGGCTCCTTTGTACCGGCCTCCAGTGCCAATATCGGTATCTGTGACCGGATTTTCACCAGAGTGGGAGCTTCCGATGATCTGGCCAGCGGTCAGAGTACCTTTATGGTGGAAATGACGGAAGTGGCAAATATTCTGCGCAATGCCACGAAAAACAGTCTGCTGATCCTGGATGAAATCGGGCGGGGAACCAGTACCTTTGATGGATTAAGTATTGCCTGGGCGGTAGTGGAATATATCAGCAATACCAAGGTTCTGGGAGCAAAGACCCTGTTTGCAACCCACTATCACGAGCTGACAGAGCTGGAGGGCACCTTAAGCGGTGTCAACAACTACTGTATCGCTGTGAAGGAAGTGGGAGATGATATTGTCTTTCTGCGAAAAATTATTCGAGGAGGAGCAGACCGCAGCTACGGCATTCAGGTGGCAAAGCTGGCAGGTATCCCGGAGGCTGTGATTACCAGAGCCAAGGAACTGGCAGAAGAGCTGACCGATGCGGATATTACGGTACGGGCTCAGGAAATTGCCCATGCCCAGGCGGCGCCTAAGAAAAAAGTCCCCAAATTAGATGAGGTGGATTTGACACAGATGTCTCTGTTTGATACAGTAAAAGAGGATGACATCGTAAAAGAGCTTCAGGAAATGGAACTGTCAACCATGACACCCATTGATGCGTTGAATACATTGTATCGACTGCAAAATACATTAAAAAACAGATGGTGAGAGACTTTGTATGAGTAAGAAAAAAGGTATATTAAATGGTGTTTTTTTAGCGATCGTTTTTATCATCACCGTGTATTATGTATTCCATGGAGAGGATTTAGGGGCGATTGTCACCTATCTGAAGGAAACGGATATTCGTTTCTGGGTACTGGCTTTTCTCTGTGTTGTTTTATATATACAGTGCGAGTCCTGGATGGTATATTATATGGTTCATACCCTGGGTCAAAAGGTAAAATTTACCCATTGCTTTTTATATTCCTTTATCGGATATTTTTTCAGCTGCATTACTCCCTCCGCTTCCGGCGGACAGCCGGTGCAGATCCTTTATATGCGCAAGGACGGCATCCCCATTTCCATTTCTACGCCGGTTCTCATGGTAACGACCATTACCTATAAGACGGTATTGCTGCTGTTGGCGTGTTTTGTCTTTATCTTTCGCCCGGCCTCTCTGATGACATATTTAACGCCCATTCTGGGATGGTGTTATCTGGGGTTTGTCCTGAATTTTGCTTTGGTGGCGCTGATTGTATTGCTGATTTTTAAGCCGGTTATCATCCATACGGCAATTTCTAAAATCGTTTCCTTCTTAAAGAAAAAGACAAAGCTTAAAAATATCAATGGATTTGCAGAGAAGGCATATGCCTGTGTGGTACAGTATCATGATGTTTCAGACTATTTAAAGAGCCATAAAAATGTAATTCTCAATGTGTTCTGGATGACAGCAATCCAGCGTTTTCTGCTGCTGGCTGTTACCTACATGGCATATCAATCCTTCCATTTAAGCGGGGTCAGCATGGTGACCATTGTCATACTGCAGGGAATGATATCTGTGGCAGTGGATATGCTTCCTCTGCCCGGAGGAATGGGAATCAGCGAACGCCTTTTCCTGACCCTGTTTACGCCGATTTTCGGCCAGGTGACATTGGCAGCCATGGTGTTGAGCCGCGGCCTTAGCTACTATACAGAACTGCTGTTAAGCGCAGTTATGACAGTGTTTGCACATTTTTATCTGGGGCGAAATCAAAAATAATGGAAAATATTTCCTAAATTTTGCAAAGACGGATTGTTTTGTGTTGTTAAATTTGATACAATGATGGTATCAGACGGATACTCCACGGAGTCTCCAGATATCATCATGGGGATAGGAGTAGGAAGATACATATGGGGCAGATTCAGGTACTTAGCCAGGAAACCATCAATCAGATTGCAGCAGGAGAGGTCATTGAGCGTCCCTCTTCTGTGGTAAAGGAATTGGTGGAGAACGCCATGGATGCCGGCGCTACGGCCATCACAGTGGAGATTAAGGACGGCGGAATTTCTCTTGTCCGCGTGACAGATAATGGTTCCGGTATTTTAAAAGAAGATATTCCCCTGGCTTTTTTGCGACACTCTACCAGTAAGATTCGCGGAGTAGAGGATCTGGTCTGCATCGGTTCTCTGGGATTCCGCGGCGAGGCTCTTTCCAGCATTGCTGCTGTGGCCCAGGTTGAGATGCTTACCTGTGCCGCCGGGCAGACAGTGGGAAGCCGCTACCGTATCGAAGGCGGCAATGAAATATCGCTGGAGGATGTAGGTGCGCCGGAAGGAACCACTTTTTTGGTGAGAAACCTGTTCTATAATACGCCGGTACGCCGTAAATTCTTAAAATCTCCGGTGACAGAGGGCAACTATATTTCAGAACTGGTGGAGCGGATGGCCTTGTCTCATCCGGATATCTCTTTCCGGTTGGTGGTCAATGGCCAGACGAAGCTGCACACAGCAGGAAATCATCAGCTGAAGGATATTATTTATTCCACCTTTGGGCGGGAGATTACCGCCAATCTGATTCCGGTAGAAGCAGAAGGTGAGCTGCTTTCTGTAAAGGGATTTGTAGGAAAGCCGGTTATTTCCCGGGGCAACCGAAATTTTGAAATCTATTTTATCAATGGACGATACATCAAGAGCAATATCATTTTTAAGGCCATTGAGGATGGGTATAAGACATTTCTTATGCAGCATAAATATCCTATGGTGGTGCTGCATTTGACCATTGAACCGGAATATCTGGATGTCAATGTGCATCCTACAAAGATGGAGCTCCGCTTCCGTGGGGAGCAGCAGATATATGAAGCGTTGGTTTCTGTGATTCGGGACGCCCTGTTAGGGAAGGAACTGATCCAGGATATCAGACAGGAAGAAAAGACATCTCCCATGCCGACATCAGACAAAATGCAGACCAAAAAGGCAGAGCCTTTTGAAATGCATCGACGGGAGAGGGAAGAAAAAAAAGAAGCAGTGACCACCCCCTTCTCCGGGGTAAGAGAGAACACACCCTATTTTACAGGAAGAGACCCTTTGATTCCGAAGAAATCTGTCCCGGAAGCTCCTAAGACGGAGCCTGTAAAGACACCTGCAATGATTCCTGCAACAGAGACGGTAAAAACACCTGCAATGGAGGCCGTAAAAGCACCTGTAGCGGAGCCTGTAAAGACATCTGTATCTGGAGGCGTAGAAACTTCCAAGGTAGAGGGTCTAAAGATTCCTGCAGCGGAGCCTACAAAGGAGTCTGTATCTGGAGGCGTAGAAACTCCTAAAGTGGAGCCCATAAAGACTCCTGCAGCAGGGACTGGTAAGGCTCC
>CAYMSZ010000012.1:0-16919 GCA_964393285.1 uncultured Lachnospiraceae bacterium
ATCCGCTAATTTACTGCGTAAATTGCTACTTCTTCATGTTTGACCTTTTGACCCTTGGCATCATATTTTGATATAAGGGAACCTGAAAAGGAGATGTGAGGGATAAAAGGCCATGAGAAAAAACGGACGCAGGCTGGTGATTGACGGCAATGCCGTATATGAAATAGATGAGACTTGCATGGAGTGCAGACAAAAACAGGAGAAACAAGTGGAAGAAAAATTGCAGAAGTTGGGAAATCGTGATATGATGGAAAAAGATTACCAGAAGCTGCAACAGCGACCGGAGAATCGTAGATAAAGGATATCATAAATTATAATGAATAAATATGCACATAATCCTTGACTATACGGAAAATGTGTGTATAATTATAACGAAATCCTGAGGAAAAGGAAAGGGTGGGAGAATGAACTCATTCTGGAAAGCTTCCTCAGCAAACAGGAGAGAACATGATTAACGTATATATCGATGGAAGTGCTGGAACCACTGGCCTGAGAATCCGTGAGAGATTGGCAGAGCGAGAGGATGTCCGGCTATTGACAATTCCGGAAGAATATAGAAAAGATCCTGATGTACGGGCAGAAAAGATGAATGCCTCTGACATTACCTTCTTGTGTCTGCCGGATGATGCAGCCAGGGAGGCGGTGAAGCTGATCACCAATCCCCATGTAAGAGTATTGGATACTTCTACAGCTCACCGCACCATGGATGGCTGGACTTACGGATTTCCGGAGCTTTCTCCCGCCCATAGAGAGGCCTGTAAAACGGCTAAGAGGGTGGCAGTTCCCGGTTGCCATGCCAGCGGATTTATGGCATTGGTATACCCGCTGATGGCAGGAGGCATTGCACCAAAGGATTATCCCTTTGTCTGCTATTCCATTACCGGCTACAGCGGCGGCGGCAAAAAGATGATTGCGGAGTATGAGGACAAAGATCGGGCACCGGAACTGGACAGCCCCAGACAATATGGAACCACCCAGCAGCATAAGCATCTGAAAGAGATGAAGGCCATAGCCGGACTGGCGCAAGAACCGATTTTTGCCCCTATCGTAGGAGATTTTTACAGTGGAATGACGGTATCCGTTCCGGTATTCGGCAGTCAGCTGCAAAAGAAAATGACGGTAGCTTCCATGAAAGAATACTTTATGAATTATTATGCAGGAAATCCCATGATCCAGGTCCTGGAAGAGACTCCTGCTTATATTGGCACCAACAATATGTCCGGCAGAGACAGCATGGAGATTATGGTGTCCGGCAATGACGACAGAATCCTTCTGGCAGCCCGATTTGATAATCTGGGAAAAGGCGCCAGCGGGGCAGCCATCCAATGTATGAATATTATGTTGGGGCTGGATGAAACCACAGGATTGGAGAGATGAGAAGATGATACAGAAAATAAGCGGCGGAGTATGTGCTCCCAAAGGGTTTCGTGCCAACGGAATTCATTGCGGTATACGCAAAAATAAAACAAAAAAAGATCTGGCGCTGATTGTCAGTGACAAAAGAGCTACGGCGGCAGCTGTATATACCACCAATCTGGTAAAGGGTGCGCCTATTACAGTAACCCGGTCCCATATTGCCGATGGCTATGCACAGGCAGTGATCTGCAATAGCGGAAATGCCAATACCTGCAATGCCAACGGAGTCCAGGTAGCAGAGGAGATGAGTGAGCTGGTAGAGAAAGCCATCGGTGTTCCGGCACAGGATGTGATCGTGGCCTCTACGGGAGTCATTGGCAAACCCTTGGATCTGGAACCGATTCAGGCAGGAATGGCAGAGCTGGCGGCAGGTCTGCAGGCCGGTGAAGAGGGCAGCGACAACGCTGCCAATGCCATTATGACCACAGATACCCGTAAAAAAGAGGTGGCTTGCACCTTCCAGATTGGAGGCGTGACCTGCACCATGGGAGGCATTGCCAAGGGCTCCGGTATGATTCACCCCAATATGGCTACCATGCTGGTTTTCCTTACCACAGATGCTGCGATTTCCTCCCAGATGCTTCAGAAAGCCATTTCTCAGGACATTCAGGATAGCTTCCATATGATGAGCGTAGACGGAGACACCTCCACCAACGATACCCTGGCGATCATGGCAAATGGTTTGGCAGGCAATGAGGAGATTACCGAAGAAGGAGAGGCCTTTGATGCATTTTGCGAGGGCCTTAGAACCATTACCAATGAGCTGTGCCGCGCCATTGCCAAGGATGGTGAGGGAGCGACAAAGCTCATCGAGTGTCAGGTAAGCGGAGCTGCAGAGAAAGAGACAGCCAGAATTGTGGCAAAGGGCGTAATTACATCTACCTTATTTAAGGCAGCCATGTACGGCGCTGATGCCAACTGGGGGCGGGTGCTCTGTGCCATCGGCTATAGCAAAGCCCAGGTAGATGTAACAAAGATTGATGTGGATTTTGTATCCCCCAATGGGACTTTGGCAGTTTGCCGCAACGGCAGCGGCATTCCCTTCTCTGAGGAAGTGGCAAAGAAAGTCCTGGAGGCAGACGAGGTGCAGGTGCTGATTGCCCTTCACAGCGGCGAGGAAAGTGCCACAGCCTGGGGCTGCGATCTTACCTACGATTATGTGAAAATCAATGCCGACTATCGTACGTGATACGGCGCAAAAATCATAAGAGGGAATGGGAATGAAAATAGAAAATGCGTTGCAGGCAGAGGTACTGGTGCGTGCCCTGCCCTTTATTCAGGAATATACCAATAAGATTGTGGTAGTCAAATATGGCGGCAATGCCATGATCAATGAAGAATTAAAAGAGGCAGTTATGAATGATGTGGTTCTGCTGTCTTTGGTAGGTATTAAGGTAGTGCTGGTTCATGGCGGAGGTCCGGAGATTACAGAGACCTTAAAGCAGATGAATATTCCTTCCCGCTTTGAAGAAGGACTGCGGGTCACAGACCGGGAGACCATGAATGTGGTACAGATGGTGCTGGCAGGAAAGGTGAACAAAGATCTGGTAAACCTGCTTCAGTGCACCGGTGGCAAGGCAGTAGGCCTTTCCGGAATCGATGGACATATGATCGAAGCAAAGCCTCTGGATTCCGTTCATGGATATGTAGGGGAGATTACCAAAGTCAACACGAGTATCATTCTGGATATGTTGGACAAGGGGTACATTCCTGTGATTTCCACAGTGGGCTGTGATGAGGAAGGTAATGTATATAATATCAACGCAGACACAGCGGCAGCCCGGATTGCAGGCTGTCTGAAAGCAGAGAGTTTCCTGTCTATGACAGACATCAATGGCCTGATGAGGGATCCCAAGGATGCCTCTACCCTGATTCCTCAGGTTTATGTAAGCGATATTCCTCAGCTGATTGCAGACGGAATCATTACCGGAGGCATGATCCCCAAGATCGCCTGCTGCCAGGAGGCCATTCGCCGCGGCGTAAAGAGGGTATTTATTGTAGACGGACGGATTCCTCATTCTCTTCTCATCGAATTATTCACCGATGAGGGCATTGGAACCATGTTCCTGTAAAATCAACCAATTCCAGATGGTGGCAAGCAAAGGAAAGATTATGAATATTCAAGAGATAGATCAGACTTACATGGCACACACCTATAATCGTGTGCCTCTTACCTTGACAGAGGGCCATGGCTCTTTGGTAGAGGATGAAAACGGCAAAACCTATATTGACCTGGGCAGTGGAATTGCAGTGAATATTTTTGGCGCAGCAGATCCTGGCTGGGTTGCCGCTGTGGAAGCACAGTTACATAAGCTTCAGCATACTTCCAATTACTATTACAGTGAACCTATGGCACAGGTGGCCAGGATGCTGTGTGAGAGAACCGGCATGAAAAAAGTGTTCTGCTGTAACTCTGGCGCAGAGGCCAACGAATGCGCCATCAAGACGGCCAGAAAATATTCCTTTGATCGGTACGGAGAGGGTCGTCACAATATCATTACATTGAAAAACGGCTTTCACGGCCGTACCATTACGACACTGGCAGCTACCGGACAGGATAGCTTTCACACTTACTTTGGACCCTTTACAGAAGGCTTTCGTTATGTGACGCCGGGAGACCAGGCAGAACTGGAAGCGGCTGTGGATGACAGTGTATGCGCCATTATGATGGAGTTAATCCAGGGAGAAGGCGGCGTCAATGTGCTGGATCAGGAGTATGTGGCACTGGCTGCAAAGCTGGCAAAAGAAAAGGATGTATTGCTCATCATTGATGAGGTACAGACAGGTAACGGAAGAACCGGTTCTCTGTACGCCTATATGCAGTATGGCATTGAGCCGGATATCGTTACCACAGCCAAGGGACTGGCAGGCGGTCTGCCCTTTGGAGCTATCCTGTTTGGAGAAAAAACCAAAGAGGTACTGACCCCCGGCACACATGGCTCTACCTTCGGCGGAAATCCTGTTTCGGCAGCAGGAGCCGTCTATGTCCTGTCCCATCTGGATGATGCCATGATGGCCGAGGTGTCCAGAAAGGGTGCCTATATTAAGAAAGAACTGGAGGCATGCTCCGGCGTAGAAGAAGTCACAGGCATGGGCCTGATGATTGGAATCAAGTGCAAGAAAAATCTGGCAGCTGCTGTAGCAGAATGCCGCGAAAAAGGGGTTCTGGTATTAACGGCTCATGAGAAAATGAGACTGCTGCCTCCCCTGAATATTCCTGACCAGGTATTGGAGCAGGCCATCCATGTGATAAAGGAGGTATTGGAAGGATGAAACACTTATTAAAACTGCAGGATCTGGATCAAAAAGAAATTCTGGAACTGCTGAATATGGCGGATCAGCTGAAATTTGAGAAAAAGAATGGGATTACCCACCATGTGTTAGCAGGCAAGACTCTGGGAATGATTTTTCAGAAGTCCTCTACCCGTACCCGTGTATCCTTTGAAGTAGGAATGTTTGAATTAGGCGGCTCTGCCCTGTTTTTGAGCCCCAGAGATCTTCAGATCGGACGAGGAGAACCTGTGGAAGATACTGCCAGAGTCCTTTCCCGTTACCTGGATGGCATTATGATTCGTACCTTTGAACAGAAGGAAGTAGAGGATCTGGCAAAATACGGTTCCATTCCGATTATCAATGGCCTCACCGATTATGCCCATCCTTGCCAGGTGCTGGCAGATCTTATGACCATTCGGGAGAGAAAACACAGCTTCGCCGGACGCAAGTTATGCTTTGTGGGAGATGGCAATAACATGGCAAACTCCCTGATTGTAGGCGGCATCAAGATGGGAATGGAGGTGGCAGTAGCCTGCCCTGAGGGTTATACCCCCGATGCTGACATCTGCAAGTGGGCAGCAGAAAACGGCACCTTCACCTGTACCCCCAATGTGCTGGAAGCAGCAACTGATGCCGATGTGCTTTACACAGATGTGTGGGCATCCATGGGTCAGGAAGGAGAAGCAGAGGAGAGAAAGAAAGTATTCGGTGGCATTTATCAGATCAATGATGAGGTTATGGCAGTAGCCAAGCCTGACGCCATGGTTCTTCACTGTCTGCCTGCTCATCGGGAAGAGGAGATTACAGCTAAGGTCTTTGAAGCCCACGCAGATGAGATTTTCGAAGAGGCAGAGAACCGTCTCCATGCTCAGAAAGCTGTCATGGTAAAGTTAATGAAGGACTGACACAAGCTTCATAAGCACAGAAAGAAATGCAAACAATGAGTTCGTATTCGTTTTTTGAATTCATAAAAAAAGATATCCTCCGGGTTCACTTGAAACCCAGAGGATATTTTTTTCATACAGGCAGATAAAAGCGCCAGTGCCAAAGGTATGCCTGTGGTGTGGCGCCTTTTCTGCATTCGGGACTTCATATTAGGTCGGAAGTCCTGAGCCTGTTTCGCACAGCAATCTCTGCCTGACAGACAAATCTGCCGTTATCACAGCAGGACTGGATTAGCACCCGCAGCCACAGCCGCCACCGTTACCGCCACAGCAGGACAGAAGCAGCAGAATCCAGATCAGAGAGCAGCAGTCGTTATCACCGCCAAACAGGTTGTTCAGACCTAAGCCGCCGCCGTTACCGCCGCAGCAGGAGAGAATCAGCAAAATCCAGATGATGTTGCTGCAACCGGAGTTTCCTCCGTTACATCCGCATCCACCACCGCAATTCGTTGCTACCAGATCACTCATGTTCGTTCCTCCAAAAAAATCTTACAATAAATCATATGAAATTTGGCTTGTCTGGTTTACAAAATCGGAGAAATAAGGTATAATATTCGCCATATAGATGTCTGACAACACAAATAAGATGTATGACAAGTCATAAATCAGGAAAAATATGGGTGTCAAAAGTCATTTTGTGTTATGGCAGAGCCTTTTGACCCTGTAACCTGTTAAATTTATGGTAAACCACAAAATGACTTGACAAGGGTAGACATAGCAGTTACAATGGTACGTGATTTAGCAAGCTAAAGTGGTCAAGCACAAGGATGTGCATGCGCTATGCTTGCATTTTTTTAATAGTTCGCTCCCGAACAACTCAACCGACTGCCCTGGACCAGCAGAAAGGGGAGTAGAGGAGCTGGATTATACCTTTCTACAAAAAAAGGAGGAAAATAATTATGAAGAAGAGATTTCTTTCTCTCCTGTTAGCAGGAGCTATGGTAGTGTCTCTGGCAGCCTGCGGTGGCGGCTCCGGTAGCTCCGATAGCACAGTAGCTAACGACGGTAACACAGCTGTTACCGATGGCAGCGGAGAGACCACCAGCAGCACAGGTGATACTTACACCTACAGAGCGTATGCCACTTCCCTGGCTACCAACTGGAACCCTCATACCTGGGAGATGAGCAGTGATGATTCTGTTCTGAATTTGATCACCACCCCTCTCATCAACTACACCTTGTTGGATTCTGAGAACGCTGAGTATCAGATCATCTATGAGGCAGCTACATCCATGACCGATGTAACCGCAGACCATACAGACGATCTGACCAAGTACAATGTTACCCTTCCTGAGGGTGAGACTGCAGAAGAGCAGACTGAGGGTTATGTGTATGAGTTCGCACTGAATCCTGAGATGAAGTGGGAAGATGGTACTGTTATTAACGCAGATACCTACATCTATTCCTTCCAGCAGTACTTAAACCCTGATATGAAGAACTATCGTGCCAACACCTGGTACAGCGGCGATGGCGCTATCGCAGGTGCTTACAACTACTTCTATAGTAAAGATGCTAACATCTATGTAAGCACAGATGACCTGGAAAATACCGATGGCCTGTACATCGATGTATATGATTTCTGGGGCGCAGACAGTTCCTACACCGATGCCGACGGCAACCCCGCTCCTCAGTATGTGTCCGTACTGGATGAGACCGTATATGGCGAGAATGTAGATGATGCTTTCTCTGGTGTAAGCCTGTATACCGATTACTTCAGCTATCTGGATAGCAGCTATTGCTATCGTGCAGAAGAGAACGAGAACCTGGGCACCACCTTTGATCAGGTAGGTATCTACAAGGTAGATGATTATACCATCCGTATGGTATTACAGCAGCCTCTGTCCTATTCTGATATGATCTATCAGAATGGTACCGGTTACATCCTGGTATACGAGTCCCTCTATGAGGCTTGCAAGACTCAGACCGGTGATCTGGTTACTTCTACCTATGGTACATCCTTGGATACTACCATGTCCTATGGTCCTTACAAGATTACCGGCTTACAGGAAGGTAAGCAGATGGTATTCGAGCAGAATGAGAACTGGTACGGCTATGAAAAGCAGGCTGACGGCTCTCTTATCTCCTACACAGACTTCCTGGTAGACGGTGAGTCTGTACAGCAGTATCAGACCCAGAAGTACATCATCGATGTAATGGATGATGATGCTGCAAAGCAGGCCTTCTTAAAGGGTCAGCTGTCTGAGTGGATGCCTTCCACCGATGATCTGGTTACCTACAGCCTGAGCGATCAGCTCTACAAGGCAGACCAGACCTTTACCGAGCGTTTCTTCTTTAATACAAACCTGGAAGCACTCCAGAACATGGATGCTGCTCAGGGTACTGTAAATGCAGTAGTAATGTCTAACATTAACTTCCGTAAGGCCTTCTCCCTGTCTATCGACCGTACTGAGTGGGTAGGCGCTACCCCCGGCTGGAAGCCTGCATACTATCTGCTGAACAGCCTGTACTACTATAACATCTTTGAGGATCCTACCTCCTGCTACCGTGATTCCGATCCTGCTATGCAGGCTATCTGTGATCTGTACGGTGTAGAGTATGGTACCGGTTCCGTATATGCTACTCTGGAGGATGCTTATAACTCCATCACCGGCTACAACCTGACTGAGGCAAAGGCTCTCATGAAGCAGGCTTGCGAGGAGCTGGTAGCTGCCGGTCTTTACACTGAGGGTGAAGAGATCAAACTGCGTATCGCCTGGAAGGCTGGTTCTCTGGATAGTGCAGATGCCAAGCAGTGCACTTTGATTGAGAACTATCTGAATGCAGCCATCGAAGGCTCCGGCTTTGGTAAGATCACTCTGGAGCAGGTAGGTAACCTGTCCAGCCGTTACAGCGATGTTCCTAACGGTCTGTATCCCATCGGCTTTGGCGCTTGGGGCGGTAATGCTTTCGGACCTTTCTCCACATTCCGTGTATATATGGATCCTGATTATACCTCTGTTCATGAGATTTCCTGCTATGATCCTACCACAGAGACTCTGACCCTGAATATTGAGGGCGAGGATGTGACTATGACATGGCAGCAGTGGTCCAACGCTTGCACCGGTACCGGCAGATATTCCAATGCCAGCAACGATGTGAAGCTGCAGATCACCGCTCTTCTGGAAGAGAACTTCCTGGAGCAGTACTACTGCATCCCTCTGGCTGCTATGACCGATTGCACCATGTATTCTTATCAGGTACAGAACTACACTGATGAGTACAATATCTTCTATGGTTTCGGTGGTCTGCGTCTGATGACCTACAACTACACCGATGCTGAGTGGACAGATTACATTGCAAGCCAGGGTGGTACCATCAGCTACGAATAAATCGAAGTTGAGATACTTCTCTTACTGAATCGAGAATTCATCAAGTTTGCCGCGAAGGAGGGCTGTTATACCCTCCTTCAACGGCTACTTGGGTATAATCGGGACTCACAGATCTACTGTTTTTCAGTGATTACTGTGATCAGAATCGTGGCACAATCATCACTGAAATGCAGTAAATCGGGGAGAGCCCCGTTCCTGCAACAAACAAAAGGAGAGCAAACACTATGAAGATGTTCAAATATATCTTAAAGAGAATTGTCCTCATGTTCTTTGTCCTGTTCATCATTACGGCCATCTACTTTGTAGCCATTCGTCTGCTGCCGAGAGAACTGCCTATGGACAAAGCACAGGCTGAGGCCATGCAGGCCCGTTGGGACGCCATGGGATATAACAAACCCCTTGTGGTACAGTTCTATCTCTATTTGAAGGCTATCTTTACTTCCTGGGATTTTGGTACCTCCTGGTACATTTCCTACAGTAAGCCGGTATGGGATCTGTTGACCAGCCGTCTCTTACCTACAGTATTGGTAAATGTATATGCCCTGCTGTTTTCCATTCCGGTAGGCTTAGGTCTGGGTATCTATGCCGCCATTAAGAAGAATAAGTGGCAGGATTCTGTCATCAGTACCGGTATCATGATCTTTGTATCCGTACCTAGTTATGTATACGCCTTCCTGTTACAGTACTTCCTGTATTTTAAGACAGGCCTGTTGCCTTTGCAGATGTATGCATTAGCTGATGCCGGCGGCAGCTACTTTACCTGGAAGATGTTTACCAGTATGATTGCCCCGATTCTGGCCATGTCCTTTGGTGAGATCGCCTCCCTGGCCCGTTTCACCAGAGCAGAGCTGACAGAGACTCTGACCTCTGATTATATGCTTCTTGCCAGAACCAAAGGCTTGACCAGAGGACAGGCTACTGCCCGCCATGCATTGAAGAATGCCATGGTGCCCATCCTGCCTATGATCATTTCCAGTTTCTTTAGTATCATGGGAGGCTCCATGGTCATCGAGCAGATTTTCTCCGTACCCGGCGTTGGTATGCTGTTTGTTCGTTCCGTACAGCAGCTGGACTATGATGTATTTATGATGGATGGTATTTTCTATACCTTCATTGGTCTGGTAGCTGGTATCGTAGTAGATTTGAGCTATGGCTTTATTGATCCTAGAATCAGAATGGGGGAGAGATAAGATGGCAAATTACAGCGCACAATATGAAGCAATCGATAAAGAAAAATTTGCGTTTGTCAACGAGAATGAGCGCATCACGGATAGAAAGCTGGAGGATAAGCCTATCGGCTATCTGAAGGATGCCTGGATCCGCTTTAAGAAGAGCAGAGCCAGCGTAGTGGCAGCTATTATCATTCTGTTGATCGTACTATACGCTTTCCTGTGTCCCGTATTGATTACCAATCACACCTCCACCTTCCTGGATACCAACTACGCCAAGAAGCCTGCTCGTGTGGAAGCCCTTTATAATCTGGGCTTCAATGGCTCTACCACCAGAGACTTTTCAGATAAGGGTCTCATTCAGGCTCTGTCCATCGGCGTAGCAGCTGAGGACTGGGATGGCAGAGGGGTCTCCATTGCAGAGGCTATGGACAGTGATTACATGCCCATCATTGAGATCACCAATGAGAAGCAGACCATCAATGCAGCCAAGCAGGAGGTGACCACCTATACTGCAAAGATTGATAACTACCTGGAGGTAGGATTTAAATACTATCTGGTAGAGCAGTCTGAGTATGCAAAGATCCGTGAATTTGAGGAGGAGACCGGTCTCCATGTCCTGTATCCTTTGATTGAGAACAATGAGTATACCTATGACTCCACCGATGCCAACTACTGGTACAAGTCCAGCAAAAATACTCCTGTATCCACAGCAGATGGCAAGGTGAAAAAGCTGTCCTACAGTGAGGATCTGGTGCTGGAGGATAACTATAAGAGAGATGCTGACGGCAATCCCATCTACTATGAGTATGCCGGCGGCGGTACGGCAGAGACGGCCCAGTATAAGATCCGTGTTCTGTACTACACCTATTTCCAGTATAAGAATGGCGGTGCCAAGCCGGACTACATTCTGGGTACAGACAGCCAGGGCTATGATATGGCGCTGCGTCTGGCAGGCGGTATCAAGCTGAGCTTGCTCTTAGCCATCAGCGTATCCGTTATCAACTTTATCATCGGTGCAGCCTATGGTGCCGTAGAAGGCTATTACGGCGGTACCGTCGATCTGGTCATGGAGCGTATTTCCGATATCCTCTATGATATGCCCTTTATCGTTGTGGCGACCTTGTTCCAGATTCATTTTTCATCCAAGGTAGGTGCTGTGCCGTGTCTGATTTTTGCCTATGTTCTCACAGGCTGGATCAGTACAGCACAACGTGTTCGTACCCAGTTCTATCGTTTTAAGAATCAGGAGTACGTTATGGCAGCCAGAACCCTGGGCGCCAAGGATAGAAGAATCATCTGGAAGCATATTTTCCCCAATACCTTAGGTACCATCATTACCTCCTGCGCTCTGGTTATTCCCGGTGTTATTTTGTCAGAGAGTATGTTGAGCTTCTTAGGTATTGTAAAGCTGGGTTCCGCTTCCGCAACCTCCCTGGGTACCTTGTTATCCGATGCCAGTGGTATCTGGACCAACTATCCTCATTTGATGCTGTGTCCTGCTTTGGTAATCTCCCTGTTGATGATTTGCTTTAATTTGTTCAGCAACGGTCTGCGTGATGCATTTAACCCGGCGCTGCGTGGTGTGGAGGAATAAAACATGGATAATATTTTAGAAGTAAAAGACCTGAAAGTATCATTCCGTACCAACAGCGGTACGGTAAAGGCAGTACGGGATATCTCCTTTGATCTGGAGAGAGGAAAGACCCTGGCCATCGTAGGAGAGTCCGGTTCCGGTAAGTCCGTAACCAGTAAGGCTATCCTGGGCATTCTGGCAGGTAACTCCATCATAGAGGGCGGCGAGATCCTCTATGATGGCAAGGATCTTTTGAAGCTCTCTGAGGAGGAGATGCATTCCCTCCGCGGTGATAAGATCTCCATGATCTTCCAGGATCCTCTGTCCTCTCTGAACCCTATCGTAAAGATCGGTAAGCAGATCACAGAGGCCATGCTCCTGAAAAATAAGATCAACCGGAAAGAAGCCAGAAAGGATTTCAACGACCTGTTAAAGCTTATGGAAGGCCATATGACAGCCTCCGGCGCTCCCAAGGCATCTTCTGCCAAGGAAATGTGTGAGTCCTTTGATAAATACTGCATCGAGGCCAATAAGCTGGAAAACAGCTACAATCAGAGCCTGGCTACAGCAGAAAAGCTGTATGGCAACGTAGCAGATTTCCTGTTTAAGGCAGAAAAGCATCAGAAGCAGGATGTGAAGGGCATGTTCAAGGAGTTCTCCAATGATGTAAAGAGAGTAAACGATCCTTTCTTTACCGCTCACTATAAAGAGAAGCTTCACAGTGTCAGCTCCCAGGTGAATAAGGCCATGTCCGGCTACTCCGTTCCCAGAACCGGCAAAAATGCACCGGTTCCCGACCTTCCGGAGAACGTAAGACAGAGTCTGAAGGCTCTGGAGGATCTCATGGGTGAGATGGTGGAGCAGGAGAAACCCGTATTCTTCCGCATTGGTTTCTATTCCTTAAAGAATAAGGGCGTTGATCTGTATTCCATGCCTGTGGCAGAACTGAATGAGAAAGCCCTGACCTACTTTAATGAGAATTTCCTGGATGACTTTGTGGAGCTGGAGACAGCTGGCGTGAAGCATTCCTTTGAGGAAGCATTAGAGAAGAAAAAGCAGGTAATGCCCGCTTTAGAGAAAGCCAAGACCTTCTATGAGGGAACCTATTCCAAGGCAGATGGCTTGAAGCTGGCCAAGGAATTGGGTGCTCAGGTTGAGGGAACCATTGATAAATTAGAGATCATTAAGGATAGTAAGGCCTACACCTTTGGCTCCAGCCTGGCAGGTTCTATCGAGAAATATTTCCACTATCAGGAGCAAAATCCCAAGGAGGAAGCACGATTTGCCAGACAGACAGCCAAGAGAGAAGCACTCATTGCCAAAGGCAAGACCGTAGACTGGAAGGTAGTGCCTAAGAATGTTCTGGATCTTAACGAGTTAAAGGATGAAGTGGTTCATACCGTAGAGGATATGATCGCACACTATGAGGAGTACATTGAAAATGCTCCCCACATGGATTTCACAAAGAGAAGCGAAGATATCATTGATTATCTGAAGGATAAGGCTTCCAAGGTAGTCTATGTGATTACCAAAGAGATGGCCAAAGAGAAGGCAATCTCCCTGATGGAAGAGGTTGGTATTGCAGAACCTCGTATGAGATATTATCAGTATCCCTTCGAGTTCTCCGGTGGTATGAGACAGCGTATCGTAATTGCGATTGCCCTGGCTGCAGATCCGGAGATTCTGATCTGCGATGAGCCTACCACAGCATTGGATGTGACCATCCAGGCACAGATTCTGGAGTTGATCAACAGACTGAAGGCAGAGCGTAATCTGTCCATTATCTTCATTACCCATGATTTGGGCGTAGTAGCGAACATGGCAGATGATATTGCCGTTATGTATGCCGGTAAGATCGTAGAGTACGGCACCGCCGATGATATTTTCTATGATCCCCGTCATCCTTATACCTGGGCATTGTTATCCTCTATGCCTGACCTGGATACCAAGGAGAAGCTGGAGTCCATCCCCGGTACCCCTCCGAATATGATCTACCCTCCTGTAGGAGATGCTTTTGCCGATCGTAACAAGTACGCCATGAAGATCGACTATGAGAAGCAGCCTCCTATGTTCCAGATTACTGAAACCCACAAGGCGGCTACCTGGCTGCTCCACCCGGATGCACCTAAGGTAGAGATGCCTAAGATCATCAGTGATCGTATTGCCAGAATGAAAGAAGCGGAGGTGAAATAATATGGCAGCAAATGAAAATCAGGAAACATTACTCCGCGTCGAGCATCTGTGCCAGTACTTTGGACCTACGAAGGCTGTGGATGATGTAAATTTTGAAATCAAAAAAGGTGAAGTATTCGGTCTGGTAGGAGAGTCCGGCTGTGGTAAGACCACCACAGGCCGCTCCATTATCAAGTTATATGATATTACCTCCGGCAGCATTTATTTCAAGGGACAGCGTATCGCAGCCGGTACCGCTTCCTATAAAAACGCCATTAAGGAGGCCAAGGCCGAGTTAAAGAAGAATCCTTCTGCTGAGCGTAAGGCAGAATTAGAAAAGATTATTTCTGATAACAAGGATGAAATCGAAAAGGCAAAATTTGATCACAAAAACTGTGACAAAGAGTATGCAAAAAAACAGGTAGCTGAGATAGAAGAAACCTACAAGCGTGAGAAGGCTCAGGCTGCCGGTGATTCTGCCAAGCTGGCTGAGCTAGAGAAAAAGTATAAGGATGACCTGCGGATTGCCAAGAACACTCGTCTGGTAACCCAGATCCAGATGATCTTCCAGGATCCTATCGCATCCCTGAATCCTCGTATGACAGTACGAGAGATCATTTCCGAGGGTCTGGTCATCAACGGTATTAAGGATCAGGACTATATCGATGAAAAGGTATATGAGATTCTGGAGACCGTAGGTCTGGTACGGGAACATGCCGGTCGTTATCCTCATGAGTTCTCCGGTGGACAGAGACAGCGTATCGGTATCGCAAGAGCCGTTATCATGAACCCGGAGCTCCTGATTGCAGATGAGCCTATCTCCGCGTTGGATGTTTCCATTCAGGCACAGGTAATTAACCTGTTGAATGACCTGCGAGATAAGCTGGGATTGACGATTTTGTTCATCGCCCACGATCTGTCTGTAGTAAAATACTTCTCTGATCGTATCGGTGTTATGTACTTTGGTAAGATGGTAGAATTGGCAACCTCTGATGAGCTGTTTGCCCATCCTCTCCACCCTTATACCCGTTCTCTGCTGTCGGCTATCCCTTTGCCGGATCCTCACACAGAGAAGAATCGTACCCGTATCACCTACAATCAGCTGGCGGAGCATGACTACTCTGTAGACAAGCCCACTATGCGAGAGATTCTGCCTGGTCATTTTGTTTATTGCAACGATGCTGAGGAAGCAAAGTATAAGGCTGAGCTGGGGCTGTAAGTTCCGGAAAGGTGTAGGAAATTTTGAACGAGAAGAAAAAACTTCTGATAAAATATGGAATATGTATTCTGGCAGGAGGCCTGGTAACAGGAGTGTATGTATGGTCCAGGGATTTCTTTTCCCAGGACCAGGTTACCAGGTATCTGATCCTGTGCGACGGCTTTACCGTCCCCGGATTTTTGATGCTTTGTTTTGGCAGTCTGCTTCTGGCTTCTAATGCAGGTGCTCTGGATGGCATCTCGTATGGCTTGTCCCATATGTTTCGCATGCTGATCCCCGGCGCCAACGCCAAGTCAGGTGGGGAAGAGACCTACTATGATTATGTTCAGAAAAAGAAAGCCAAACGAATCCGAGGATACGGCTTCATGTTCTTTACAGGACTGGGCTTTATGGCAATTGCTATGATTTTCTTAGTATTGTTTTACAGAGCATACCAGGGATAAAACAGAATCCATGAAATGAGATTGAAACAGAAGATGCTTTAAATTGAAAAGGCTCCCTTCCAAGCAGACAAGAGCAGAAATGAAATCTTGTGCAACCTGGAAGGGAGCCTTTTTTTATCTAAAATATAAGAAACTTAAGTAACAAATGGCATGAGACCAATAGAAAAAGGCTTTGCGCATGCGCAAAAAGCCCTTTTACTTTGGAATTCGTTCAAATAGGAAGAAGTAGCAACTTCCTGACATTACACATTGAAACGGAACAGAACCACATCTCCGTCTTGCATGACATAATCTTTTCCTTCAATACGAACAAGTCCCTTTTCTCTGGCGGCAGCATAGGTACCGGCATCCAGTAAATCCTGATAGTTTACAACTTCAGCCTTAATGAAGCCTCTTTCAAAGTCAGAGTGAATCTTACCGGCAGCCTGAGGTGCTTTCGTACCCTTCTTAATGGTCCAGGCTCTGGTCTCTGTCTCACCGGCAGTCAGATAGGACATAAGTCCCAGAAGAGAGTAGCTGGCTTTGATAAGTTTATCCAGACCGGACTCAGACAGTCCCAGGTCCTGCAAGAATTCAGCTTTCTCATCATCCTCTAATTCGGACAACTCTTCCTCAATTTTGGCACATACCACAAAAACACCGCTGTCATGAGTGGCAGCAAACTGGCGAACAGCCTGTACATGGGGATTGGAAGCTCCGTCATCAGCCAGATCATCCTCTGTTACATTGGCAGCGAAAATAACCGGCTTCCAGGTCAGCAGATCCAGGCTCTCCACAATAGCCAGTTCGTCTTCATCTGCAAATTCCAGAGACTTGGCAAGATTGCCACTTTCCAGATGTGCCTGGAGTCTCTTTAAAATGTCTAACTCCTTCTGGAGAGACTTATCGTTAAATGCAGAACGCTGGGTCTTGGAAATACGGCGCTCCAACACCTCCAGGTCAGCAAAAACCAACTCCAGGTTAATGGTTTCGATGTCTCTTAAGGGGTCCACTCCGCCGTCTACATGGATGATATTGCTGTCTTCAAAGCAGCGAACCACATGAACGATGGCGTCGCATTCACGAATATTGGCTAAGAACTGGTTTCCCAGTCCCTCACCCTTGGAAGCACCCTTTACCAGTCCGGCAATATCCACGAACTCGATAACGGCAGGGGTAGTCTTTTTGGAGTGATACATATCGGTCAACAATTTCAGACGATGATCCGGCACAGCAACAACACCTACATTAGGGTCAATGGTGCAGAAGGGATAGTTAGCAGACTCGGCACCGGCCTTTGTCAATGAGTTAAATAATGTACTTTTTCCAACGTTTGGAAGTCCGACGATTCCTAATTTCATATGTTTCTATATCTCCTTTATTTTCAAGGTTTTTTGAG
>CAYMSZ010000013.1:0-13143 GCA_964393285.1 uncultured Lachnospiraceae bacterium
GCAGAAGAAGGAAGGCGTTCTGGAGAAGGCAGAGGAAGTGAGAACTGCCCTGGCAGCAGCCGGTATTCGTGTGAAGATGGATGACAGTGAGAAGAGTCCGGGATGGAAATTCAACGAGGCTGAGATGAGAGGCATTCCTCTCCGTGTAGAATTAGGTCCTAAGGATATCGAAGCAGGTCAGGCTGTCCTGGTGCGCCGGGATACCAGAGAAAAGGTAGCGGTTTCCCTGGAAAATCTGGCAGAGGAGGCAGCAAGACTGTTAGATACCATGCAGCATGACATGCTGGAAAAGGCCAGAGCCCACAGAGATGCCCACACCTATGTGGCTCATACCTATGAGGAATTCAAGGATCTGGCGGAGAATAAGCCGGGCTTCATCAAGATGATGTGGTGCGGAGATCAGGCCTGTGAGGATAAGGTAAAGGAAGATACCACCTGCACATCCCGCTGTATGCCTTTTGCCCAGGAACAGATCGGAGATATCTGCCCTGTCTGCGGCAGACCGGCCAAGGCTATGGTATACTGGGGCAAGGCGTACTAAGAAAAAATAATATCGGATAGATCGGCAGAAGTGAAATCCCTGCAAGTCTCTTTGGGTATGCAGCGAGAGTCTTGCAGGGTTTTTCTGCAACAAAAACAGAGTTTCATCTTTACGAAATCAGAAAAATTTGAGACAATAGGGTTTAAAATCGGAAGGGACAAAGAAACGATGAAATTACAAAGTCTGATCTTAACAGAGCGACTGCAGCTGCGTCCCCTGGGTCCGGAGGACACGGAGGAACTTTTCCGGTTTGCCTCTGACCCGGAAAATGCCAGATATATGATATATTTGCCGGTGCATACCAAAGAAGGCACCAGACAATTCCTGGAAGAAGCCTGGGAAGAATGGCAAAAGGAAAGCCCTGCTTACTATGAGTATGGAATTGTGGAAAAAGGAAATACAGCAGTCATAGGAGAAATCAGCCTATGGGTGCATGAAGAAAATGCAGAGCTAGGCTGGATATTGGATAAACAAAAGTGGAATCATGGATATATGACAGAGGCAGCAAGGGCTTTGATGGAAGTTGCGGCAAAGCAGCTGGACTGTCGATGGTTTACGGCCCACTGTGATGATGAGAACCGGGCATCTTACCGTGTCATGGAGAAGCTGGGCATGGAATTGCAGGATCGCTATGGCGGACGGAAGAACAAAGGCTCTGAGGAAGAACGAATGGAGCGCTTTTACCGGATGCCTGTACCGGGTTCTGTAAAAAAGGATTTATGGGAAAATTAGAGGAGAATGTATGAATACCGTTCAAATAGAAATACCGGAAGCGGCGGCCAGAATCATAGACAGGCTCCAGGAGGCCGGATATGAAGCCTATGTGGTAGGGGGCTGCGTCAGAGATTCTCTCCTGGGAAGAGTGCCGGAGGACTGGGATATTACCACTTCTGCATTGCCGGAGCAGGTAAAGGCTCTTTTTCGCAGAACCATTGATACCGGTATCCAGCATGGCACTGTGACAGTGATGGATAAGGACCAGGGCTATGAGATTACTACCTACCGTCTGGATGGAGAGTACACAGACAGCCGTCACCCGTCCAGTGTCTCCTTTACCCGAAGTCTTCTGGAAGATCTGAAACGGAGAGATTTTACCATCAATGCCATGGCTTATAATAAGAGAGAAGGGCTGATAGATGCCTTTTGCGGCATAGAGGATCTGGAGGCGGGGATCATCCGCTGCGTCGGCTCTCCCACCAGGCGTTTTGGAGAAGATGCCCTGCGGATCATGCGGGCCGTCCGTTTTAGCGCACAGCTGGGATTTACCATTGAGGAAGAGACAAAAAAAGCAGTAGAGGCCATGGCTCCTACTCTAGGAAAGATCAGTAAGGAAAGGATACAGACAGAGCTGAATAAACTGCTGGTATCCGGTCATCCGGAATATTTTCGGGTTCTCTATGAGACCGGTATCACCAAAGTCATTTTGCCGGAGTTTGATCCTCTGATGACGCTGCCCCAGAATCACCCCTATCACTGCTATACGGTAGGGGAGCATACTCTGGCAGCAGTACAGGCGGTGGAACCGGAGCTGCCTCTTCGATTGACCATGTTGCTCCATGATGTAGGGAAAGCATGGACCGCTACGGTAGATGAAGGGGGAATCAGCCATTTTAAGGGCCACGCCTATGCCGGTGCAGAATGGGCAGAAGGTTTTCTGAAAGGCATGAAATATGACAATCAGACCATTCACCAGGTGGTGCATCTGATCCGGATGCATGCCTATCGTTTCCCGGCAGAGAAAACGGCAGTCCGTCGAGCCATGAATCAGGTGGGACCGGAGCTGTTTGATGACTACCTGAAGGTATACCGGGCAGATACCATGGCAAAAAGTGATAAGGCGAAGGCTGAGGTTTTGCCAAAGCTGGATCAGATCAGGAAGCTGTCGGAGGAAATCCTGGCAGATGGTGACTGTCTGACGCTGAAAAATCTGGCAGTCAAGGGCAAGGATCTCATGGAGATTGGCTATAAGCCGGGACCTGAGATGGGAGAAGTCCTGGCTGGTCTTTTGCAGATGGTGCTGGAGAAACCGGAACAAAATCAGAGAGAAATCTTGTTGGCAGAGGCAGAAAAACTGCGAAAATAGTGGAAGGAAGGACAGAATGATATGAAACCGGAATTGTTTTCCATCGGTTCTTTTACCGTATATAGCTATGGATTGATGATGGCCCTGGGTGTGATTTCCTGTGTCCTGGTGGCAGAAAAACGGGCAGAAAAGCTGGGACTGGAAAAGGACAGAATCTTTGACCTGGCAGTGTGGGGTGTGATTGGAGGCATCCTGGGAGCTAAGATTTTATATTGGATCGTAGAATGGAAGTCCATTGTGGAAGATCCCTCCATTTTATTGGATATCGGCAACGGGTTTGTGGTATATGGCGGTCTCATTGGCGGCGTTTTCGGCGGTTGGCTGTACACTCGTGTTCATAAGCTGAATTTTCTCCGGTATCTGGATCTGGCAGTGCCTTCCATCGCTCTGGCACAGGGCTTTGGACGGATCGGCTGTTTTTTGGCCGGCTGCTGTTACGGAAGGGTGACGGACAGCTGGTTCCACGTAGTGTTTCAGGAGTCTCATATTGCCCCTAACAATGTATGGCTGCTGCCTACCCAGCTCATTTCCAGTGCTGCAGATTTTGCCCACTTTGCCCTGTTATTGTGTCTGGCAAAAAAGACAAAGGGTGACGGTCAGCTGGGAGGCATCTACCTGATTTGCTACAGCATCGGACGGACTCTGGTGGAAATGCTGCGGGATGACCCCAGAGGAAATGTAGGAGGAATCAGCACCTCCCAGTTTATATCCCTGTTCATTTTGATTCTGGGAGTCGCTATGGTAGTCCTTTGCGGCAAAAAAGGAAAGGCAGACCCTGCCGCTGGAGAAGCAAAGGATGAGGCATAACATATGAGAGGAAATAATCGTGTACAACTTCGCAATACGCTGCTTTTAATGGCGGCGTCTGCCATCTGGGGACTGGCATTTGTAGCGCAGAGCGTAGGGAGTGAACATGTAGGGCCCTACACCTTTTTGGCAGCCAGAAGCTGGCTGGCCTGCCTGTTCCTGATCCTGCTGGTAGGAATCCGCTACGGCTTTCAGGTGGGCAGAGAGAAACAGAGCAGAAGTCAAAAGGTGGAGCCGGAATCCACGGAAAAAATCACATGCTGGAAAGAACCCAGACAGCTTCTGATCGGTGGCTTGCTCTGTGGCATTTTTCTGTTCTCTGCCTCTGCAGCGCAGCAGATGGGAGTGGGAAATACGGACAGCACAGCGAAAGCAGGCTTCATTACAGCCCTTTATGTAGTGCTGGTGCCCATCCTGCAGCATATAGGCGGCAAACGGACCGGCATCCATCTGTGGCTGTGGGTGGCAGTGAGTCTTTGTGGGTTGTATCTGTTGTGTCTGGCAGGAAAAGGCGGACTGACCCTTACCGGGGGAGAATGGCAGTTGCTGCTGTGCGCCCTATTATTTGCTTTTCAGATCATTTGTGTAGGAATCTATGGTCCCAGAGTGGATGTGATTCAGCTTAGTTTTGTTCAGTTCTTTGTCACAGCGATTCTGGCAACGGTTTTTATGATATGGAAGGAACAGCCTCAGGCAGAGTCCCTGAAGGAAGCAGGAGCAGCTATTTTATACTGCGGTATTTTATCCAGCGGTGTAGGCTTTACCCTGCAGATCGTAGGACAGAGAGATCTGGATCCTACCATAGCCAGTCTGGCTATGTGCCTGGAAAGCGTGTTTAGCGCTGTGGGCGGATTCCTGATTTTACACCAGAGCCTGTCGGCGCAGGAATTGATGGGTTGCGTTCTCATGTTTGCAGCCATTGTAGGAGCCCAGCTGCCCACTCTGGGAAATAGAGGAAAGAGAGTAAAAGATTCCGGAAGACTTTGCCGGGATGGATTGACAAAATGACAGGAAGTGCGTAAGCTAGACCACAAAAAAGGTATTTTGAGAATTATGGAGGAGAGAAGATGCTTACTTTAGACAAAATCTATCATGCCGCCTTTATATTAGGCGATGTAGCCAGAAAGACCGACCTGATTGCAGCGCCCAATCTGGGTGGACAGGGAGAATTGTATCTGAAGACGGAGAATCTTCAGACGACCGGCAGTTTCAAGCTTCGTGGAGCCTACTATAAGATCAGTCAGCTGACGGAGGAGGAAAAGTCCCGGGGTATCATTGCCTGCAGCGCAGGAAACCATGCCCAGGGTGTGGCCCTGGCAGCTACCAGAAACGGGATCAAGAGTACCATTTGTATGCCCGACGGAGCGCCTATCAGCAAGGTAGAGGCTACCAAGCGCCTGGGGGCTGAGGTGTGCCTGGTGCCCGGTGCCTATGATGATGCCTATGAGCATGCCTGTAAGCTACAGAAGGAAACAGGCGCTACCTTCATTCATCCCTTTAATGATGAGCTGGTAATCGCAGGACAAGGTACCATCGGTCTGGAAATCCTGGATCAGATCAAGGATGTGGATGCTGTGCTGGTACCGGTAGGCGGTGGCGGCCTCATTAGCGGAGTGGCCTTTGCCATTAAGAGTCTGCGTCCGGAGGTAAAGATTTACGGAGTACAGGCAGCAGGCTCTCCCAGCATGTTAAACAGCCTTTTGGCAGGGGAACCCTCCACGTTGCCTACAGCAGCCACCTTTGCCGATGGCATTGCTGTGAAGCGGCCGGGAGATCTGACCTTTGAAATGGTACAGAAATATGTAGACGGTATCGTTACCGTATCAGAGGATGAGACGGCAGCCGCCATTCTGGCTTTGATTGAAAAACAGAAGCTCATCGCAGAGGGAGCCGGTGCAGTGGCAGTGGCAGCCGCTATGTTTGATAAGGTGGACTTAAAGGGGAAAAAGGCAGTCTGCCTGGTATCCGGCGGCAATATCGATGTGAATATTCTGAGCCGCGTCATTACCAGAGGTCTGGTGATGAGTGGTCGCAGCTGTAACCTGATGATTGCTCTGGAGGATAAGCCGGGGCAGCTCCAGGGAGTCAGCGAGATCATCAGTCGCTGTGGCGGCAATGTGGTCAGTGTACACCATGACAGAGGAGATGCCAACATGGCCATTACCAGCTGCTTTTTGAAGCTGGGGCTGGAGACCAGAGATCAGGCTCAGATTCAGCTGATTCGGGATACCCTTACCGAGGCAGGGTTCCAGCTGGTTAACGAAAGAGCACTGTAATAAAAGCTTTTCCGGTTTCATAGAATGAGATTAGCCAATGAAACCGGAGGACGAACTGTGAACGAAAAATCCATTGATGTGTTGCAGCAATACGATCAGGATATCATCCGGACGGTACGTGTCCGTGGTGCGATTCTGTGTGAGACAAGACAGGGCACCCGTCTTCTGCAGGAATACAGAGGGTCGGAAAGCCATTTACAGCAGGTGCAGGAGATATTACAGAAATTAGAAGAGATTTCCGGCATCCCATTGGATCAAATTATAAAAAACAAAGAAGAAAAAGCCATCAGTCTGGATGAGGAAGGTACTCCTTACATTGTTAAGGAATGGAACAGCGGACGGGAATGCAATCTGATGAATGAATCCGAGGTGATTCAGGCCATCACTTTGCTGGCCCGACTGCACCTGGGACTTCGCCGGATGGATGGCTCTTTTTTTAAGGAGGCAGAGGATATCCGGGAAGAATTTGACCGGCATACAGCGGAATTAAAGCGGGCAAGGAATTATGTAAAAAAAGTGCGCCATAAGTCTGAATTTGAAATGGAGCTGATTCACAGCTTTGCCCTGTTTTATGAACAGGCAGAGGAGGCCGTAAGGCAGCTGGCGTCTTATGGACAAGAGGCGGGAAACAAGTATCTTTGCCACGGAGAGTTCAGCCAGCATCATATCCTCTTTGACGGAGACTTTGTCATGGTAACGGACTTTATGAAAATGGAGCAGAACATCCAGGCGGCGGATCTCTACTATTTCATGCGAAAGACATTGGAAAAACAGGAGTTTCAAGAGGGTCTGGGAGAACAGATGCTGGAAGCGTATGACAAGATCCTGCCCCTGACCAGACAGGACCGACAATACCTGTATGTAAGGTTTTTGTATCCGGAGAAATACTGGAAACAGGTGAATTATTATTACAACTCCAATAAAGCCTGGGTTCCCCCGAAAAACACGGAAAAAATCAGAGCACTGGAGAAGCAGGAGCCGGAACGGAAACGATTCCTGGAACGATTGGAAAAATTATGCGAAGATTAGGAAAAATTTTCATTTGCCAATTGACATATGGTGTCTTGCGTTGTTATAGTATAGCCAAAGGAGTTTGAGCAAAATGCTCAAATTTACACATATTGGAAGGATAGGGGTATACAAAATGTACGAAGATGAATACAAGCGTTGGCTGGAAGCTGATCTGAGTGATGCAGACCTGAAACCGGAGCTTACACGAATTGCCGGAAATGAGGAGGAAATCAAAGACCGTTTTGCAGTATCTTTGAAATTCGGAACGGCAGGACTGAGAGGGGTATTGGGAGCCGGTACCAACCGTATGAATGTGTACGTGGTACAGCAGGCAACCCAGGGATTGGCCAACTGGGTAAAGACCCAGGGAGGAAATCAGACAGTAGCCATTAGCTATGACAGCCGTCTGAAAAGTGACATTTTTGCCAAGACGGCAGCAGGCGTTCTGGCAGCCAATGGCATTCATGTGAGAATTTATGATGCGCTGATGCCGGTACCGGCACTGTCCTTTGCCACCCGTTACTATCACTGCAACGCCGGTATCATGGTGACAGCTTCCCACAATCCGGCAAAATATAATGGCTACAAGGCCTACGGTCCCGATGGCTGTCAGATGACAGACGATGCAGCGGCCATTGTTTATGATGAGATTCAGAAGACAGATGTCCTGACCGGAGCAAAGATTATTTCCTTTGCAGAAGGCGTGGAGAAGGGTCTGATCCGTTTTGTAGGAGATGACTGCAAGAAAGCATTGTATGATGCCATTGAGTCCCGTCAGGTACGTCCGGGTCTGTGCAAAACAGCAGGGCTGAAGCTGGTTTACAGTCCTCTTAACGGTTCCGGTCTGGTTCCTGTCACTCATGTTTTAAATGATATGGGGATTACGGATATTACCATCGTGGAAGAACAGGAATATCCCAACGGTTACTTTACCACCTGCAGCTATCCTAACCCGGAGCAGTATGCCGCTTTGGAAAAGGGTCTGGAGCTGGCAAAGAAGACCGGAGCAGATCTGATGCTGGCTACAGATCCGGATGCCGATCGTGTAGGAATTGCCATGAAGTGCCCGGACGGCTCCTATGAACTGGTAAGCGGCAATGAAATGGGCGTATTGCTTCTGGATTACATCGCAGCCGGCCGTATTGAAAAAGGAACCATGCCCAAGAATCCTGTGGCAGTAAAATCCATCGTTTCTACTCCCCTGGCAGATGCAGTGGCAGCCCATTATGGAGTGGAGCTTCGCAGTGTACTGACAGGCTTTAAGTGGATCGGAGATCAGATCGCCAGACTGGAGGCAGAAGGAGAAGAGGATCGCTTCATCTTTGGTTTTGAGGAGAGCTATGGTTACCTGGCAGGTCCCTATGTAAGAGACAAGGATGCCATTATCGGTTCCATGCTGATCTGTGAGATGGCAGCCTACTATCGTTCCATCGGAAGCTCCATTAAGGAACGGCTGGAAGAGATTTATAAGGAGTATGGCCGTTACCTGAATCAGGTAGACAGCTATGAGTTCCCCGGCCTTACGGGAATGGATAAGATGGCAGGAATCATGGAGGAACTGAGAAAGAACCCTCCTGCTGAGTTCGCCGGATACAAGGTACAAAAGGTAACAGATTATCAGAAGCCGGAGGAAACCGGACTTCCTGCAGCCAATGTTCTGATCTATGCCCTGGAAGGCGGCGCATCTGTAGTGGTTCGCCCTTCCGGTACAGAGCCTAAGATCAAGACCTATTTCACCACATTGGGCAAAGATCTGGAAGAGGCAAAGGCACAGAAGGAGCAGCTGGCAGCTGCATTGAAGCCCCTTTTTGCATAAGGTCATACCTGACACGCGGAAAGAGAAATGAAACGTAAGTAAACATGAAAAAGGCGATATTCTGATAAATATAGAAATCAGAATATCGCTTTTTTTGATGGTGGTGTGCCTGGAGGCTCATGTTTCTTTATTATACAGAATGATGTTGGGTCAAAAGGTATTTTGCCCTCAACGGATGCCACATATTACTTCATTACCGGTCGTAGTCTTCCAGGAAGAAATGCTCTACCCCGTTTTGCTTATAGCCGGGGAAGGTATCCAGTGAAACGGAGTGAAGACTGTTGAAAATGCTTCGCTCAATATTGGGATTGTCCCGCTTCAAACGACGCAAAAGGGTCTTTACCTCCTGGCGTTTGGAACCACCGCCGCCATTGTCACAGGTGGTACAGTTCTCTGTAAAGCGGCAGGCGCACTGGATAAATTCCAGCTGGTTATAATTGCGCCATGCCAGGATGTCATCCTCATGGATGCAGTACATGGGGCGGATCAGCTCCATGCCGGGAAAATTGGTGCTGTGAAGCTTCGGCATCATGGCCTGGAGCTGAGAACCATAGAACATTCCCATAATGGTGGTCTCAATGACATCGTTGAAATGATGTCCCAGGGCGATCTTATTGCAACCCAGCTCCTGAGCCTTGCTGTACAGGTGCCCTCTCCGCATACGGGCACACAGGTAGCAGGGAGAATCGTCGCTGCTGTTGGCAATGGCAAAAATATCGGTCTCAAATACGGTAATGGGAATGTGAAGCAGTTCGGCATTATTCTCGATGCGCTGTCTGTTCAGGGCATTGTACCCAGGATCCATTACCAAAAATACCAATTCAAAGGGAACCTGACTGTGACGGTGCAGTTCCTGCATCAGCTTTGCCAATAGCATGGAATCCTTGCCACCGGAAATGCAGACGGCAATCTTATCTCCCGCCTGAATCAGATCGTAGCGCTGTACGGCATAGATAAAAGGGCGCCACAGTTCCTTTCGGAATTTTTTAATAATGCTGCGTTCAATCAGCTGATAGGGTTCTAATGTTCGACTCATGATACAAGCTCCTTATAACAAATCTGAAATATCTGTAAAAATTCGTTCACTTCATCCTGGGTGGTCAGATGACTTAGGCTGATACGCCAGGAGGACAGGGCATTTTTTCGATCCCGGGTGACGGCAAAAACGGCCTTGGAGGGGGTACCATCGGTGGAACAGGCCGATTTCACAGAGACGCATACGCCATGTGCCCCCAAAGCCTGCTGAAAAACAGAAGCTTTCACGCCGGTGACACTGACATTTAAAATATGAGGAACTGCGCCTTCCGGACTGTTGATGCGCACCTTGGGATAGGCAGTCAAGGCAGTTCTCAGTTGTTGATTCAGCCCACGGACATAGGAGATTCGCTCCTCCTGGTGGCCCAAAGATAACGCCAGAGCCTTATCCATAGAAACTGCCAATGCCAAAGCAGGAGTCCCGCTGCGGTAAATGGTGGTGCTGGTACCTCCGTGGATCTGAGGCTCCAGAATCAGACCGTTTCGTTTGAACAAAAGGCCACTGCCATTCAGACCGTAAAATTTGTGAGGAGCGATACTCATGGTATCCACCCCATCTAAAACCAGATTCGTCTTGCCTACTGCCTGGGTAGCATCCACATGGAGATGGCAGTTCGGGTAGTCCTTTAAGATCTCCCCAATCTGCCGGATGGGCTGAATGGTACCCAGCTCGCTGTCTACGGCACAGACTGACACCAGGATGGTATCCTTGCGGAGCAGGTCCTTTAGCTGGTCCAGATCAATGGTGCCATCCCGCAGGATGTCCAACAGATCCACCTCATAGCCCTGAAGCTGAAGAGCAGACAGGGTCCCTCCTACAGAAGAGTGCTCCAATCCTGTGGAAATAATATGTTTCCCGGTATGTCGAAAAGCCTGGGCGATGCCCTTTAAGGCCAGATTGTTGGATTCGCTGGCACCAGAGGTATAAATAATCTCCTGGGGGTCCACTCCCAGCTGCCTGGCGATGGAGAGGGTCACCTGATCCATTCTGGCTTTGGCGGCCTGTCCCAGAGGATGAGTAGAATTGGGATTTCCCATATAGGTCTGTTCCGTTTGTACAAAAGCATCTAACACGGCAGGATCTGCCGGTGTATTGGCAGAATAATCCAGATAAATCAAACGCTGCCTCCCATGAAAAGAAATCTGTGGTATATAAAAAGTAAGTTTCACAAATTTTATTTGGAAAAATGGTTACGGACTCCAGTATAACAGCAGATGCCCACCTCGTCAATGCAGGGAAATAAAGGGATTTTTGATATAGGAAGGGAAAGAAAGGGATTTTTAGAATTTTCAGAAATAAAAAATGGACTTGAGGAGATTCGAACTCCCGACCCCCACAATGCGAATGTGGTGCGCTCCCAGCTGCGCTACAAGCCCATGAAAGAATCGGGGCAGAAAATCTGTCCCGACAGTATGAAATGGGGCCAATGGGGCTCGAACCCATGACCTCCCGCGTGTGAGGCGGACGCTCATCCCAGCTGAGCTATGACCCCGTAACCAAGATTGTAGCATACTGACAAAAAAATGCAAGCATTTTCAAAGAAAATGAGACAACTTCTTCAAAACTTTCTGAGAAAAGCAGGACAACTTCTTTCATTTTTTTAAAAAGTTAAAAAATTAGGACAAGGAATCGAGGAACAGTTAAAAAGGTGACAAAATAGAACGAATCAACCAGGATACCTTGACAAAGATAAGACAAGTTGATAAAATATCGACAAGTGTATTTTGTATAAAATGCACAAAAAAATATAGGAGGAACTAAGATGAAAAGAAGATGGATTGCTGGCATTCTGGCAGTAGCAATGGTGTTGTCTTGTGCAGCCTGCCAGGGAAAAGAAACTTCTGAAGAGCCGACCACTACTGTGGATGCTACCACAGAGGCAACGACGGAAGCGGCAACCAGCGAAGGGGAGGAAGCAAGTGGTATGAAGGCAGGAACCTATACCACCACCTGCAACGGTTTCTACGGAGACTTTGAATTACAGGTGACTGTCAGTGAAGATGCCATCACCGATATTACATACGGTGAGCATTCTGAGACAGTAGGAGTAGGTGCAAAGGCCATTGACATTATGATCAATCGTATCCTGGAGGCCAACTCCACCGGTGTAGATACTGTCTCCGGTGCAACGGTTACCAGTAGCGCCGTAAAGCGCGCTGTTATCCAGTGCTTAAACGAGGCAGGTGCTCCTGCAGAGCTGACTGCTACCGTAGAGGAGGAGCAGTCTGAGCATAATCTGGATGCAGATATCGTAGTAGTAGGCGGCGGCGGCGCCGGACTGGCAGCTGCTATTGCAGCCAAGGAGGAAGGAGCCAATGTGATTCTGCTGGAGAAGCAGGATATCCTGGGCGGCAGCACATTGATTTCTGCCGGTATTGTATATGCAGCACTGGATGACAGTGATGTATCCGCAATGGTAGATTACTATATGGATCGTGCAGAGGGCAAAGCAGACAGAGAGATGCTGACCTTCTTTGCAGAGCATTCTCAGGAGACAGTTGAATTCCTGGAGAGCCTGGGAACTATGATTATGTTCACATCCCCTGCAGGAACAGCAACAGAAGCCAGAGCCCGCTTTACCATGCTGGAGGATGGCACCAGCTTTATCGGATATACTCTGGTTCATCCCATGGAGGAGAAGGCAGAAGAGCTGGGAATCGAAATTTATACCGGCGTAGAGGCAACCTCTCTGATTCAGGATGAATCCGGTGCTATCGTAGGAGTAAAGGGAACCGGACGTGATGGCAGCTACACTGTAAATGCAGGCGCTGTTATCCTGGCTACCGGTGGTTATGATGCCAGCACAGAGATGAAGGCTGAGTACGCTCCCAGCAGCACCGATGACTATCCTTTGTCTAACAAGGGTAATGTAGGTGACGGCATCCGTATGGGTATGGAAGTAGGCGCAGATACCATCTTTAACGGTGGTGTTATCGGCTTTACCTGCCTGAACGCTACTCTTCCCAGCTCCGGTTACAGCGGACTGGCTATGGCTGGTGCAGCATGGGCTAGCGCAGATGGTACATATCTGGCACCCAACATTGACTACCCCATCACTCATACTCTGATTAAGTCTACAGAAGAGAACTTCGTTTATGGCCTGCTTGACGCAGCAGGAGCTGACAGCGGAGAAGCAGCTGTAGCATTGGGCTATGGATTTAAGGGTGACACCATCGCAGAACTGGCAGCAGCAGCAGGAGCAGATGAGGACAAGCTTACCGATGCCTTCGCACAGGCCGGACTGGAAACAGGAGCTCCTTACTATCTGATCAAGGTAAGTGCAACTACCATTGGTTCTATGGGTGGTTTGAAGGTGAACACCAACAGTGAAGTATTGGATACCAACGGAGATGCAATCCCTGGTCTGTATGCAGCAGGTGAGACAGCCAACGGTGCTTTCTATTATCAGGAGTATCCGGCATCCGGTTCTTCTAACTGCATCGGCATTACCTTTGGTCTGCAGGCAGGTCGCTGTGCAGCAAGCTATGTCACTTCCAAGTAAGTCAACGAGGTGAAAATAAATAAGCAATAAGAAAGGCTCATCCAGTCGGGAAACGACGGGATGAGCCTTTT
>CAYMSZ010000013.1:13243-14682 GCA_964393285.1 uncultured Lachnospiraceae bacterium
ATCAGGCAGACAGGGTACCGGAAGCAGCCTGGGAGATGGAGGACTCCATCTTTACCTTCCATTTACCGCGACGATATGCGATAAAGCTAAGGAGTGCACCGGTGAGCCAGCTGATCAGCATGGACAAAAACAGAGCATCCGGTTTGCCGTTGGGGTACTCTGTGGTCCGCATCATGTAAGCCAGCAGATAGGCCAGAGGCACACGAAGAACGATGGTGGTGAAAATGGAGATCCACATGGGAGTTACCGTATCACCGGCACCACGCATGACACCACCCAGTACCTGGGTCACAGAGATGGCGATATAACCCACTGCCAGAATCCGCATCATGCGGACAGCCAGCTCAATCAGAGCCTCTGTGGTAGTGAAGATAGCGAACAGATACTTACCAAAGAACAGCAGCACGATGGTAATCAGAGTAGCAAAGGTAAATGCCATGAACATGCCCTGGACAGTACCCTGATGAACACGCTCTCTCTCACCGGCACCTACATTCTGACCGGCATAGACACTCATGGTATTGCCGAAGGTCATATTGGGCATCATGGCAAAGCCATCTACACGCATGATAATAACGTTGCAGGCGATAACCAGCTCACCCATGCTGTTGGTCAGGCTTTGTACCACCAGCATAGCGATGGACATGATGGCCTGGGTGATACCGCTGGGAATGCCCAATTTCAAAATATTCATGCTGACAGACTTGCGAAGCTTTAAGGTATCCAGGTTCAGATCAAAAACATCCTTCATCTGCATCAGCTTGATCATGCAGAGAATGGCGGAAATGAACTGAGCGATAACAGTAGCCAGGGAAACACCGGGTACCGCCATGTTGAATTTTGCTACGAATAACAGATCCAGCCCTACATTCAAGGCAGCGGACACCAGCAGGAATACCAGGGCAGACAGGGAATCTCCCATGCCTCGCAGGACACCGCTGAGCATATTATAGAAGAAAAATCCGGCAATACCGATGAAGTAGATCTTCAGATAATCCGCACACCAGCCAATGATGGAATCCGGTGTATTCAGCAGATTTAACATAGGCATGGTAATGACGGGACCTATGACCATGATTACGATACTGGCGATACCGGCCAGAGTGATACAGTTGCCGATGGCATAGGACAGACCCTTTCGATCTCTTGCTCCGTAGCACTGGCTGATGACGATACCGGCACCGGTGGCGATACCGACAAACAGAGCCAGCAGCAGGTTCAGGATGGGACTGGCACTGCCTACGGCAGCCAGCGCATTGTCACCTACATACCTGCCAACGATGACGGAGTCTGCCGTGTTGTACAGCTGCTGGGCCAGATTACCAATCAGCATGGGAACGGCGAATTCGGCGATACGCTTCCAGGGAGCACCTTGGGTCATATCTTTGGCATTAAACAGTTCTTTTAACTTCATCCTTTTGAAACTCCTCCCTTTTCTC
>CAYMSZ010000013.1:14782-16906 GCA_964393285.1 uncultured Lachnospiraceae bacterium
AAAAGAAGTCCTCAATCCCCTCTGTGTAAAACAGGAGAAAGTGAGAACTTCTTCCTATGAAAATCGGAACTCATTTAGTTAAAGTACACCACATCGTTTTTGGCAGGCTCTGTCTGCTCCACATTGGCGGCATAGAGGACAGGACCCTCATCCTTATATGCCTCGCAATACTGCCAGCGAACTCTGGCGGTAACGGTGACCCACTGACGGGATTTGATGTCGGTAACATGGTCATAGTAGCATAAAAATCCGATGCAGGCCACATCCTCGGCGCAGCAGGTCATAGCATTTCTGCCGGGAAGGAAGCTGCCTTTGGGAAAACCGGGAGTGCGAACCGCTCTGGCTTTGAACCGAACGACCTTGTTATCATAGCGATCGGGATGATCCAGGGCATCTACATACCAGATGCCGAAATCATCATCCTGAATATCGATAACAGGAGCTGTAATATCAAAGGGAAGCTCATCCTCAAACTCCAGCATCTCCCCGTTGCCATCCTCAAAAATAACTTCGCCCTGACGATTTACGGCGCGGATGCTCCGCTTAAACATAGACAGAGGCATATCGTTTGTGCAACGGTTAAAGATAATCATGTCTGACAGGGTAACCATGTCAATGACCAGAGATTTCATATTGTTCAGATACAGCTGGAAGGTGGAAGCATCGATAACATTGATGATCTGGTACAGCTCAAAGCCATAGGGCATTTTCATCTGGGTGATGAGCCCCATAGGCCACATGCCATTGTACTCGATGATGATGCGATCCGGGCGATACTTCTTCTTCATCTCCTTGAAAAATTCAGGAGTCAGCTGGGACTGACTTTCCAGGGTAACCATAACAGAGTGGAGCTTTGCCAATGTAGCAGGGCTGTACTCCTCCTCTCCCTCCTCACAGACGATGAGCAGGGTCTTGGAGCCATCGTTAAAATATTCCTGGGACATGGTAAAATTGATAAACTGGGTCTTACCGCCTTCCAGGAAACCGGTAATCAGGTAAATCGGAATGGTTGTATTCATAAAAATCCTGCTTTCTAAAATCCTATGGGAGATTATGCCAGCTGGAACAGCTGGGCAAGTTTCTCTTCTTGTAACTGGGAACCGATGACACAAAGACGACCGGTATACTCAGGGCTGCCCTGACGAATCTCATACTCATCGGGAGTCAGATCAAAGTACAGCCAGGTGCCGTCAGCGGCAGGCAGCATACCCTTGGCGCGAAGAATGGTGCCGTAGGAAGTGCTGTCACTGTCAGACAGTTCAGCCAGAATCTTGTCCAGAGTTTCCTTATCATATTTATGAGGAGTCTCCATACCCCAGCTGGTAAATACTTCATCTGCATGGTGATGATGGTGGTGATGATGATGCTCATGCTCGTCATGGTCATGATCGTGGCAACCGCACTCGCACTCCTCGTCATGATCATGATGATGGTGGTGCTCATGCTCCTCGTGATCGTGATCGTGGCAACCGCACTCACACTCCTCGTCATGGTCATGGTGATGATGGTGCTCATGCTCCTCGTGGTCATGATCGTGACAACCGCACTCACACTCCTCGTCATGGTCATGGTGATGGTGGTGTTCATGCTCTTCGTCATGGTCATGATGGTGGTGGTGACATTCACAATCCGGATCGTCACACTCTTCCTCATCCTCTTCCAAATGAGCCGCGATTACAGCAGCTAACATCTCATCAGCCAGCTTGTGACCCTTTTCCATGGCCTCTCTGATCTGTGCACCGGACAAAGAATCCCAGGGAGTGGTAATGATAGCAGCCTTGTCATTGTGCTCACGGAGCATGGCTACCACAGCTTCCAGCTTAGCCTCGTCCATCTTCTGGGTACGGCTCAGGATAATGGTATTGGCGCTTTCTACCTGATTATTGAAAAACTCACCGAAGTTCTTCATGTAAATCTTGCACTTGGTGGCATCTACTACGGTAACAAAGCTGTTCAGCTCCACGGGAACCTTCTCAGCGACACCCTGTACGGCACGGATGACATCAGACAGCTTGCCCACGCCGGAGGGCTCGATCAGGATGCGGTCCGGCTGGAACTGGGCCTGGACGTCCTTCAGGGCCTTGTTGAAGTCGCCCACCAGGGAGCAGCAGATGCACCCGGCGG
>CAYMSZ010000014.1:0-15789 GCA_964393285.1 uncultured Lachnospiraceae bacterium
AGATGGAAATTTCTTGTGGGTGACATGTTACCGCAAATTTCGAGGGTGGTTTGTTGATGATATGCAACTTAAATCATAATGGTTTTTTGATTATGCGCAGGTTTATATTCTTGCTTTGTTTTGATTATGCGCAGGTTTATTTTCTTCTCTTACTTTGATTATGCGCAGGTTTACTCCTCCAGCATCCGCTCAATCAGTATCCCATACCCTCTGGTAGGATCATTGATGAGGACATGGGTAACTGCTCCTACCAGTTTCCCGTCCTGGAGAATAGGGCTGCCGCTCATTCCCTGGACAATGCCTCCTGTCAGAGACAGCAGTTTTTCGTCTGTCACCTGAATTACCATGTTTTTATTGTCTTTGCGCCCCAGATCAATCCGGGTGATCTGCACCGTATACTCCTCTACCTGTCCTTCTATGGAGCATAAAATAGAGGCCTCTCCCTCATGAACCTCCTGGCTCAAAGCTACGGATACTCCTTCTGTCAGATCCATCTGGTCCATGGCTTCGGCTGACAGGGTTCCGAAAATTCCATGATCCGTGTTGCTTTCAATGCTTCCCAGCCAGTCCGTATCTCCGTAGCGAATGACACCGGATAAGGACCCTGGTGTCCCCATGGTTCCTCGTATGACGGAGCGAATCCATGCCTGATATAAAGAGCCTCCCTCCGACTCAATTAACTCTTCCGTATCTGTATCGCTGATTCCATGACCCAGGGCTCCAAAGGAACCATCTGCTTCTACATAGGTCAGCGTCCCGATTCCCTGGGTGTCATCCCGCACCCAGATACCTGCCATATAGGTTCCATCCTCGGTTTCCACCAGAGGAACCTTTACTTCCAGGGTTTCTCCCTTTCGCCGCAGGGACAAAACGGTGCAGCCCTCTTCCCCTGCTGCCTGAATCTGATCTGCTACCTGTTCCTTTGTCGATACCTGTACCCCGTCTACTTCCAGGATATAATCGCCGGATCTGAGAATCCCATAAGCCGGTTCCTGGCTTTTTCCTTCCAGGTCTGTTATCTCGCCGGTTCCCACTACCAACACGCCCTGGGTTTTCAGATAGATACCGATGGGTTCTCCGCTGGGATAAATGAGTTTTCCATCCATTACCTGAATATCTACATCGGTAATATGGAATATCCCCAGCAAATCAATTTCCATCCGGTATTCTCCCAGGCTGTCGGAATACAAGGAAAACCCATCTGACAGCCACACATGGACTTCATCGGAGGGGATATTGGATTCTGCCTGAATGGTTACTTCTTGGCTTTCCGTAGTCAAAGTCGCCGGAATGGGCAGCTGGACAGAGATCTGACTGGTTTCCCCACAGATCAGCCGCAATTTTTCAGGAATCATTCTGCGAATATAGTACACCGTATAAAAGCCGGTAAAAATAAGACTTGCTCCAAGAATAAGGATCAATATCCTGCGAAATCCCTGCATCCGCGGGGATAAGGTGATTCGATTTGTATTGGTAAAGGACCCAGGCATAAAAAAACCTCCGCATATCAACAAAGACGGTTCCGACAAAACCCTTTGTTTAGTATGCGGAGTTTTCTGTTTTATACTCATTATTGCTTCATCCGATTTGCCAGTTCTTTCATCTCTCTGGCATGTCGCAGACCAGTCTCTGTCATTTCTGCTCCTCCGGTTAATCTTGCCAGTTCTCCGATGGAAGCTTCCTCATCTAACAGGGATACCTTCGTTGTCGTCCTGCCCTCCGACACCCCTTTCTCAATGAGGAAGTGTCGATCTGCCATGGCTGCAATCTGGGCCAGGTGGGTGATACACAATACCTGATGATTTCTGCCGATGGTGGACAGCTTTTCTGCCACCTTTTGAGCGGTTCGCCCGCTGATACCTGTATCGATTTCGTCAAAAATCAAAGTAGAAATATCATCCATATCTGCCAGAACCGATTTAATGGCCAGCATGATACGGGACAATTCACCGCCGGAGGCTACCTGGGAAATGGATTTCATGCTCTCTCCCGGATTCAGAGATATAAGGAACTCTGCCTCATCGTAGCCATTGCGGTGATACTCCGGCAACCTTCGAAATTCCATGGCAACCTGGACATCCAGGAAATTCAAATCAATCAGTGCCATACGGATGGCTTCCACCAGCTTTAAGGCTTCTGTCCGCCGGATCTGAGAATACTCGGCGCAAAGATCCTCTAACTCCTCTTTGACTTCCTTCCACTCGTCGGTTACCTGCTTTTTTCTCTCCTCGTACTGCTCCAGTTCTTCCAGGCGTTTCTGCTTTTCCTCCCGATACGCCATAATCGCCTCGTAGGTGCTGCCGTACTTCGCCTGCAGACCCCGAATCTGATCCAATCTGGACTCTATCTGCTGCAATTCTTCCGGATCAAAGTGCATGGTATCCATATAATCGCCAAGCTGCCTGCCCAGATCTCCTATCAGGTTATCGATCTGATACAGCTGCTCCTGCATATCTGTCAAAGACTCATCATATCGGAGGACCTGGCTTAACTCTCTGGCAGCAGTACCGATCCGATCTCCTGCCGAGTCCTGTCGATCCCTGTCCAGAATCTGATAGACCTGATTTACCGCATCTACAATCTTACGGGAATTGGACATGCGGCGATATTGTATCAACAGTTCCTCTTCCTCACCCGGCTTGATTTTGGCTCCGTCGATTTCCTCTATCTCATAGCGGCAGAAATTCATCTCTCTGCGTCGGCCTTCCTCATCCAGGGTGAACTGCTCTGCTTCCTGCTTCAATGCCACATATTGATCATAGCTGCGTGCCAGTTCTCTGCGAAGCTTTCCTGTCTGATTTTTTATAAAATCATCCAGAATCTCCAGATGCTTGCTCTTGTACAAAAGAGACTGATGCTCATGCTGTCCGTGAATGTCAATCAGCATAGAGGTAGCCTGGCGGATGGTAGCTAAGGTCACTGTTATGCCGTTTAGCTTACAGATGCTGCGTCCGTCCTGAATACGGCGGCTGACGATGAGAAGTCCTTCCTCCATGGGAATTTCCATCTCCTCCAGAGCCTGCCGTTTTGACTCCTGTGTTACCTCAAATACCAGCTCCACAAAAGCGCTATCTGCTCCCTTTCGCACAATATCCTTTGGTACCTTGCCTCCCAGGGCGGCTGTCACAGCATCAATGAGAATGGACTTACCGGCACCGGTTTCACCGGTCACGATCTGTACCCCATCTCCCAGTGACAATTCTGCCTCATCGATCAGCGCAAAATTCTTTACATGAATGGTTAAAAGCATAATTCCCCCCACAAAAGTGTTTTAACCCATTGACTTGATTTTCTCCATCAGGGTTTTCGCTTCTTCCGTATTCTCTATGGCGCAGAAAATGGTATCATCTCCTGCAATACAGCCTACTACCTCCGGATATTCCATGGCTTCTAATGCAGCTGCCACGCCGTTTGCCATGCCGGATACGGTTCGTATCACCAGGATATTCTGAGCCTGTCTGACAGATACAAAGCCGGCGCGAAATGCATCCATATAGCGGTTGGAGGTCAGCTGTTCTCCCTTCTTCTGCATGACGGCATATCTGGAACGGCCATTTTTACCGGCGGCCTTATACAGCTGCAATTCCCGGATATCTCTGGATATGGTGGCCTGGGTTACAGGAAATCCCTCTTCCAACAATCGGTCTGCCAGCTCTTCCTGGGTGGAAATCTCCTGCTGTTCTATGAGTTTTAGGATCTTGTCTTGACGCTTTTCTTTCATTTTTGTTCTCCTGTCTAACGATCTCCCATTTTCATTCTCAACGTTTCCAAAAAGCTTTCCTTGCTGCATGTAATAATCCCTGTCGTCTGCTGAGAGCGACATATGAAAATCCGGTCTCCCGGCTGCAGTTCCATGATTTCATCTCCGTCAAAGCTAATGCACCCTTGTGCATCCTGCCGGGAGGGATGCTCCAAAATCTCTAATTCCACTGACGATTCCGGTCCCAGAACAATGCTGCGGCTAATCAGAGAGTGAGGGGATACCGGTGTCAGCACCAGCAGGGCTGCCTCCGGATTTACCACCGGGCCTCCTGCTGACAGGCTATAGCCTGTGGAGCCGGTAGGAGTGGCTACCACCATGCCGTCTGCCCGGTAGGTGGCCAGATACTTGCCATCCACATAAACTTTAAAATCCAGTACCGTCAGGCCTCTGCTGCCGATGGCGATCTCATTTAAGGCTCCGTCTTCATACAGACTCCTGCCGCCCCTCTTTATCTGTCCCTGGAGCATCATACGCTGTTTGACTGTCACGTCATCCTCTACCAGTCTTGCCAGGGCTTCCTCCATATGATCTCCATCTACTTCCGTCAGATACCCCATGGTTCCCTTATTGATCCCCAAAAAGGGAAGCCCCTGCTCTCTGAAATCTCTGGCCGCCCGCAAAAGGGTACCGTCTCCTCCGAATACCAGCACGCACTGACACTCCGGCGTCAGTTCTGTAGTAGCAGTACAGCCATGGGCCTCCAGCCAAAGCCTGGCTGCATTTGCCGCCTCCCTGGCCTCCGGTTTCTTATCATTAGCAATCAGCAAATAATGTCTCATAGCGTCTCATGCGCCAGTCTCACTGTCTCTTCCACCTGCACGGGAATTTCCGTAAAACCGGTTTCCTCTCCATGATTTTTCAAATGAAGCAGATATTCTATATTTCCTTCCGGTCCCTTAATAGGGGAGTAGTCCAGATGTGCAATCTCAAATCCCAATTCTACTGCCCAGTCAATGACCTTGTGTATGACTTCCTCATGAACTGCCGGGTCCCGTACCACGCCTTTTTTTCCGACCTTTTCTCTGCCTGCCTCAAACTGAGGCTTTACCAGACAGACTACCTGTCCTTCTGGTGTTAACAATGCTTTCACAGGACCCAGCACCTTGGTCAGGGAGATAAAGCTGACATCGATGGAAACAAACTCTGCCTTTTCCTCAATCTGATCCGGGGTCACATAGCGGATATTGGTCTTCTCCATGCAAATGACCCTGGGATCGTTGCGCAGCTTCCAGTCCAGCTGTCCCCGTCCTACATCAATGGCGTACACCTTCCTGGCGCCGTTTTGCAGCATACAGTCTGTAAATCCGCCGGTAGAAGCTCCCACGTCCATGCAAACCTTATCCTGCAAATCCAGTCCAAAGGCTCCCATGGATTTTTCCAGCTTCAGGCCGCCGCGGCTGACATACTTCAGGGTCTGTCCCCGCACCTCCACTGCTGCTTCTATGTCAAAAAGGGAACCTGCCTTGTCTTCCTTCTGTCCATCCACATAGACAATTCCCTCCATGATCATTGCTTTCGCTTTCTCACGGGAGGCGGCCAGTCCCTGATTCACCAAGATGATGTCCAAACGCTCTTTCATTCTGCTTTTCTCTCCACGTATGCTTACTTATTTTTCCCGATGGATCAGGCTGATAAACAGCTGCTCCAGGAATTCATTACGGTGTTCCATGGTGTTCATTTTCTGAATTGCCCGCTCTGACAAAAGCCTTACCTGCTCTTTTGCCGGCTCCAATCCATACAAGGTGACATAAGTCGTCTTATTGTTTTTCTCATCGCTGCCCACAGGTTTGCCCAGGATCTCTGTGGTACTGGTCAGATCCAGAATATCGTCCTGAATCTGGAATGCCACTCCCACATCACACGCCACCTGCTCTACCTTGCGGATGTCGTCCTCAGAGGCTCCTGCCAGCACAGCTCCTATCATCATGGAAGCCTCCAGAAGGGCTCCTGTCTTTAAGCGGTATACAAAATCCAGCTGTTGTCCGTTCATAGGCCGATCTGTCAGCTCTACATCCACAGTCTGGCCGCCGATCATCCCGTAGATACCGGTTTTCTCTGCCAGAATGCCGATGGCTCTGCCTACCCGCTCCGGATAAGGGGACAAGGCAAAGGCCTTTGCTGCTACCTCAAAGGCATAGATCATCAGCCCGTCTCCTGCCAGAATAGCCATATCTTCCCCGTAGACAACCCAGGTGGTCTTGCGGCCTCTGCGATACTCATCGGCATCCATAGCCGGCAGATCGTCATGGACCAGGGAAGAGGAATGGATCATCTCTATGGCTGCCAGAAATGGCTGAATCTCTTCTCCACAGCCGCCGAACATATCATAGGCTTCCTTCATGATCACAGGGCGCAGTCGCTTGCCTCCTGCCAGGACACTGTAATTCATTGCCTGAAGAATGGTCTTTTGCATTCCTTCTTCTGCAGGCAGATATTTGCCGATGATTTTCTCGACTTCCTCCACTTTATCCTTCATTTGCTCTTTAAAGGTCATATTTTTCTCCATTTTCGGTAATGACGCGGCACTGTTTCTCCACTTTGTCGATTTTATGATTACACAGCTGTACCAGCTCCACTCCTTTTTTATAGGAGGCAAAGGCCTCCTCCAGGGTCTGATCTCCCCCATCCAGGGCTGTCAAAAGACTGCTAAGCTGCTCCAGGGCTGCCTCCAGAGAAAGCCTGGAAGCCTCATCCTGTCCATTTTGTCCTTCTATCATGGTCTGCTCTGTCTGATCCATATCTATCCTTCCTCGTTCCGATGCCTTTTTGGCACTAAGACTCTACCCGCTGCACCGTCATCTGTCCATCCGGCAATGTGACAGATAGATTCTGTCCTATCTCCACCTCTGTTACAGAACGGATTCCTTTTCCCGTCTCATCGGCTACAAAGGCATATCCTCCCTTTAGCCGCTTCAGAGGACTTAAATCCTCCAATCTGGAAGCTTTCAGCTGCAGCTCATGGCGAGCCTGCTCCAGTCTTCGTCTCATGGCTGCTTCCAGGCGATCCTCCTCCTCGGCAACCGTCTGTCGCAGAGAGGCAATCCGGTATTCCGGCTGATAGAGACGAAGCTGCAATGCCATATGATCTACCATACGGCGTTCTCTTTCTATCCGTTCTCTCATACTGCGATTCAGCCGTCTCTCCAGATCCAGGAGATTTTCTTCCCACAGCTGATAATCAAATACTGCCAGCTCTGCTGCAGCAGAAGGGGTAGGTGCCCGAAGATCTGCCACAAAATCTGCAATGGTGGTATCGGTCTCATGTCCCACTGCGGAAATCACAGGTGTCTCACAGTCAAAAATGGCCTGGGCTACCAGCTCTTCATTAAACGCCCACAGATCCTCCAGAGAGCCTCCGCCTCTTCCTACAATAATGCAGTCTGCTTTCCCGTCTAATGTACGGATTCCGTCTGCAATGCTTTGGGCCGCTCCCTCTCCCTGTACCAGGGCGGGATACAGAAGGATCTGCACATAGGGATTTCGTCGATGAGCGATATGGATAATATCCCGGATGGCGGCTCCTGTAGAAGCTGTCACCACCCCCAGTGTCTGTACATAGGTGGGAATGGGCTGCTTATATTCCGGAGCAAACATACCCCGTTCCTCCAGGGTACGCTTCAATTCCTCGAATCTGGTCCACAAAAGGCCCTGTCCATCGGGGTGAATCTCCTTGGCATAGAGCTGATATCTGCCGTCCCTTTCATAAATACGAATCTGTCCCGTTACCTGGACCTGCTCGCCATCCCTCATAGGAAATGACAAACCTCTCCGGTCTCCGGCAAACATAATACAGGACAGAGCCCCTGTCTCATCCTTCAGCGTAAAATAAATGTGGCCGGAGGTATGGTATTTTACATTTGATACCTCGCCCCGGACGCATAGACCGGACAACAAGAAATCCTGGGCAAACATACCCTTGATATAATTGTTGACCTGCGCAACTGTATAAACACTGCTTTTTCCCATAGGTTATTCTTTCACCAATTTTGCCAGTATGCCATTGACAAAGCTGGGAGAATCATCTCCGCCGAATTTCTTTGCCATCTCTACTGCTTCGTTGATGGCAACCTTGGTGGGAACACTCTCATCATAGAGGATCTCATATAATGCCAGACGGATAATGGTCAAATCCACCTTGGACATTCTCTTGGTCGTCCAGCCCTCTGCAGCAGCATTGATGGCAGCATCCAGCTCCGTTCCCTTGCTGCAGATATCCAGCACCCGGGGGATCAGCTCTTCTCTGTCTGCATCGGTAAATGCCGGTTCTCCCTCCTCGCTGCCAAACAGCTCCGCATAGTTCTCTGCCTGTTCCTGCCACTGGTCTTCCTGATAAAAATCTCTGGCAAACAGCATCTTAAATGTGTGTTCTCTGGCCTCATGCCTCGTCATGGTAATTCTCCTTCCAACTACTACGATTCCCTGGTGTCTTCTATGGCAAAAAAGGATGTCTTTTGCAAGACACCCTTTCCTCCGTTGTCTTATTTTCCCGGCTCCAAATCCACACCGGCGATCTTAATGTTCACTTCCAATACGGAAAATCCTGTCATGTTTTCAATGGCAGTTTTCACTTTCTCCTGTACCTTCTCACTGACAGAAGGAATGCTGTACCCATATTCCAGATTCAGTGCCAGGTCCACAGAAACGGACTGATCCAGAACCTCTACCTTAACTCCCTTGGACAGATTCTTCATGCCAAGCTTTGCCACCAGCTCATTGGTCACATTTCCTGCCATGGAGGCGACTCCCTTGACTTCCGTTGCAGCAAGGCCTGCAATAATCGCAATCACCTCGTCGGCAATCTGCACAGATCCCAATTCCTCTTTCTCGTATACGGTATGAGTACTTCTATTTACTACTGTTTCGCTCACAGTCATTACCTCCTACATCTGTATATCCAGTTATGCTTTTTATATTCTACCCAAATATGTGCAGATTTGCAAGACTTTTCATCCTTTTCCTTTGAAAACTTCTTCCTAAATTGTGTTTCCCATTATGATTTTTCCTTATTTTCATTCCCCAAGTTCTAACAGGGTGATTACGATTTTATCTACGGTATATTCGGTTTTTCGCTTTACAATATCCTCCACCTGCGCCCGTTGTGCGTCTGTGAGAGTATCCAGGTTAATGACCACATCTACAGAATCGTCGTTTATGTACACAATGGCATTGTCATATCCCTTTGCCGCCAGCAAGGTTTCTGCCGCTGTTTCTTTCTCTGCTGTCTCTGTCATGGCTACCATGGTGTCAATGGCGCTCTGCTTCTGTGCCTCATCTACATTGTCATTTTCAATGATGGCCATTAGGGTTTCTTTATTTTTTGCCCTGGTCTGTTCCCTGGACAGCTGCACCGATGCCACATACTCCAAAATGTCGGTAGAGCTGGTAAAAATGGCTGTTCCCGGCGTGTCGTCTATGGCGTCTGCCTCGTTTACAGAGGCTTCCCCTTCTGCATCTGCCAGATTATTTTCTTCTGAAGTATTTTCTGTCAGATAATCCCAGGTCCACAGATCCTCCTCGTCCTCCTCTCCTGTAGCCTGATCCTCAATCTGCGTGTTGGTGGAGACTGCCAGATTCTCCTGCAAAAGATCCTCATCGGAAATCTCCAAAAGCTCCGTATCTGCCGTTCCGGTACCGGATGCCTCCGTTGCATTGGCACCGGCATCTGTATTGTCTGCCGTATAGTTGAGATAGCCTGCCGCTGCAATCATTACCGCCAGCAAGGTCAGTACTACCTGGTTTCGTTTAAAGATTCGTTTCATACGGTAACGCTCCTTTGCTCTGCTATGAAGCCTTTTTACACACTTTAATCTTATGAGCCTCTATCCCAAATAATGCCTGAATCGCTCCGGAGATTTCCGATTGTACCGTAGCCTTATCTCCGCCCTGGCAGGCTACCAGCACCCCTTCCACCTGAGGCATAATCTCCTGGACAATATAGGGTTCTGCCGAAGAATCTCCCACCAGTATGGTTTCTGTATCCTCCGACCGGTCCACATTTTGTCTGGTTCCTCCGGAAGAATCTTTCTCATTGACAATACTTTCCTGACTTTTGGTGTCTGTCTGCAGAATCTTTTCCCCGGAGGTTTTCACTGTCACCATGACTTCCACCTGACCGGCTCCCTCTATCTGAGACAAAATCGCCGTAAGCCGTTTTTCCAGCCCGGCCTCATACTCTTCCTTTGTCCAGACTTTTTCTGTCTCTTCTCCTGTGGCTTCTTCCGGGTTATCTCCTGTTGTGGTTTTTGTTTCTTCTTCCCGGACAGCCTCCTCCGTCTTGTCACTGCCTCCGGGGAGGGCAATGACTACCAGCAGGATTCCCACTACCAATACAAACATCCACCGTCTGATTCCCAGATCCTTCCACAGATTTTGCAGGATTTCTTTCCATCTATTCATCACTCACACTCCTAATGAAGCTTCCATAGGATATCCTCGTCAGAGAGAGAAAATACCTCTTCTATGGCCTGCTGCAATTTTCGAAAATTCTGCTGTTCCAGGAGACTTTCCGATTCCTGAGAACCTGACTGTTCATTAGAGTCTGTCTCCTCTCCGGAATGGCTTTCCTCCTGACGGATCGTTACCGAGGAGATTTGCCGGATTTTTTCTATGTCAGTTGTTTTTTCTTCTGCTTCTGTCTCCTCTTTCGTTCCCCCTTTTGTATCTGCTTCCTCTGATTCTTTCTTTCGGATCTCCAGGGTCAGGGAAATGACCTGGCTTCCTGTTTGATCCCAGGTCATATCTGCCTGAATCAATTCATATCCGTAGGACAAAACCAGCTGTTCCAAAGGCTCTTTCATAGACTCCTCCCTTCTTTGGACTGTCGTCTCCTTCCAGCTGTCTATCTCCTCCCTTTTCCAGGTCTGCCCCAGGGCAGTTGTCATGGCTTCATATTCTTCTCTGGCATAGGAGGTAATTCCCAGGGACTCCAGCAAAGGCTCTGCTACCACCCAAAGAACAATGAGTCCAAAAAAGAAGCGCAGAAATTTCTGATGTACTCCCTTTGGCGCAAGGTGAAGAAGACTCCCTCCCAGGATCAACACCACCACAATGCCGTATACCCATCCGGCAAGCTTCTCCCACATCCTGTTTGTCCTCCCCTCTCAGTTGATTTACGAATGGTTCCCCACCACGGACCTGATTCTCTGTTTTTCGGTTTCAATAGACACTTCCATTCATATAGTTGCAGGAAAGGGCGATTAAAATGGCAAAGCAAATAACTCCCATCCCCATAATCTCCAGGAGGAAAAAGCAGCCTTCCCCCACTGATGAGACGGCATCGGTTAACCTTTTATCTGAGAAAGGCTGAATTGCCATGGCCAGGCCCTGAAAGGTCAGAGAAAAAATCAGCAATTTGCAAACAGGCCCCAATGCCAGATAAAACAAAAGGAGGATTCCTCCTACGCCGATGCCGTTTCTTACCAAAGCTGCTGTGCTAAGAGCCAGCTTTACTGCCTCCCCCAGGCTATTGCCTACTCCGGGAATGGCGCTTGCCAGTCGAACCAGCATACTGCTTCCCATCTGGTTCAGGTAAGGTGTAATCAGGGTTTGTACCACCTGTAGCCCTACTGCTATGCCAAAAGCGGTTTTCCATGCTGCCTGCAGCAGCTTTTTCATTCCCTGGGTGAATCGGCTGATCCAATCCTCCGGTAAGATTCCCTCAGCCATGCGTAATGACAGCCAGATCCGAATTCCTTTCAGCAAGATGGTTTCACAAAGCCAGATCATTCCGCCTAACAGCACCATGGCCATCTCATACATGGCTGCCGCTGCCGCCTGCCCTTGTACTGCCACTGCCGCAAAAAAAATCGGGAGAAATACCTGGAGCAGATTTTCTATTTGTTCCAGACCTGTGGCTGCCACCCTGGCAGCTGTTCCAAATCCGGCAAGAAGCAGTGCTGCCATTCCCATATACAAAACCATATAGCCGGTATCGGTAACGGTGCTTTCAGCCACTGCTCTGGATAAAACCAGAAACAATGCCCCACAAATGGACCACAAAAGCAATTGCCAGGCAATGGTCTTGCAGGTGTTTACTTCTCCCAGAAGGCTTTCCTTTAGCTGATTTCCCAGCATGATTCCTGCCTCAGACCAGTTTCCTTCCATACAAAGCTCCACCAGTTCTGCAAAATGAAATTCTGTCTGTTCCATGCTGTCCTGTATCAGCTTGTCTATCTCACCGAAATCGTAGTCTGATAATCCGTCCGTCAGCGAGCCCTCCGTTTCTCCTTCTCCCTCTGTAGCCAGGGAGGCGGAACAGAACAGGATCTCTGCTGCAAGAAAACATACCATTATAACTGCCAGCTGCCTGATCCATCTCCCCTTCATGAAGAGATTCCCTCATACAAAAAGCTGCGGAGAGCTTCCAGCAGGGAGGATATCACTGGCAGACCCATGGCCAGAATGGCGAATTTCCCAAAGGTTTCTATTTGCACTGCCAGGCCACTGTAGCCGCCATCCCGACACAGTCCGGCACAAAATTGAACCATGTAGGCCACTCCTACCATTTTCAAAAGCACCGTCAGGTACACAGAATCCACAGGCAACTCACTCATCCACTGTTCCCAGAGAGCGGAAATGCCGGACAGCTGCCTCAGTGCTGCCAGGGTAATCAGAATTCCTGCCGCCAGCACCAGATACAAAGCATACTCCCCTTTTACCGACCGCAGCTGCACAGCCAGCAGTACCGTCAAAATCCCTGCCATTCCTGCTGTCATTACATTCATATCTCTACACCTCCCATCTGGATTTTTATAAGGCAAACAGCTCCTGAATGGTCTCAAACAATTCGTAGATATAAGGCACAATCCAGTACAACACCAGCAGCAAGCCTGCCAGGCTCACAAGGAAAGCCTGTTCATCCCGTCCACTGTGTTTTAAAATCTGACACAGCACAGAGACCAGAATGCCTACTGCTCCAATCTTATAAATCAGATTGATCGTCATTGTCTACCTCCTTATATCAGAATCAAAACCAGGAAGATCCCTCCGCAGATGCCAAAGGACCGATACAGGTGTCCTCTGGTTTTTTCCAGCTCTTCCAGCCTGCGAATCTGCTCTCTCCACCTTTGTAAAAATCGTTCCAGAGACTGACCTTGTTCTTCCAGATCCAGTGTGCCTAACTGGGTTCCCATTTCCCGCAGCAAAAGGCCCTCCTCCTCCAAAACCGATTGTTTCAGATAGCCCTCCAGCTCTTCTTCCCAGATGCTTTGAAAGGTTCCTGCCTCACAAGTTTCTAATCGATCTGCTACCCGGCGAAAAAACAGATCAAATGTTTCCCCGCATCCTGCCTGGCAAGCCTGGCGCAGCCCTTCTTCCATAGGCAGCTGCCCATATCGAAAAGCAAACCCCAACTGTCTGAAACGGGCCTCTACTCTACGGCATTCCTTAATCCGTCTGGAATAGCGGCCTCCCATTCGGATTCCCAGACCGCTGCAGGAAATCAAAATCAAAATGAGTCCTACTCCCCTCATCATCCTCTTCCTACCACCTTCGTTCCATCTTCCCCTAACACCTGATATTCCACCTGTGTTTTCTCTCGCCTTAACAAAATGTACCGTTTAAATCGTTTTTCCTCATACCAGCGTCCAAAAACAGGTCTGCTCCGCAGCTCTCTTATATTTTCTCCATGGGCGGTAGCCAGCATACGACAGCCGCAGTTCATGGCATATTCCATGGCGTGAAAATCTTCCGGTGTTCCTACCTCATCCACGGCAATCACCTGGGGAGACATGGTTCGCACCATCATCATCATTCCCTCCGTCTTAGGACAGCCATCCAGCACATCTGTCCTGGGTCCCAGATGATTCTGGGGAATTCCCTGAAAGCAGGCTGCCAGTTCTGAACGCTCGTCCACCACGCCTACCGTAAGAGGTGTCACCCCATCTCCCTCCGACAGAATCCGGATCAAATCCCGCAGTAAGGTTGTCTTACCCCATCCGGGAGGAGACAAAACCAGGGTATCCAGAAAGGATCCGTTTTGAAACAGAAGGGGTGCCACACCCTGCCCGCAGCCAGGCCTTTCCTTTGCGATCCGTATATTCAAAAAGGTAATGGGAAGAATGGTTTTCACCGTGTTTCCCTCCAGAACCACCCTGCCGCCGATTCCTACCCGATGGCCGCCCTGCACCGTCAAAAAGCCCTGACGAATCTTTTCTTCAAAGGCATAGCGGGAATATTTGCTTATGTATTCCATGGATTCCTGCAGCTCCATCCCTGTTACCATATGTGCGTTTTCTGCAGAAACCAGACTGCCATCCTCCCCCACAAAGGAATTCTTTCCTGCTGCCACCACAGACAAAGGCTGCTGTACCCGCAGTCGAATTTCCTGCAAGGCCTCCCAGGAAAAGTTTCCTCTGCTTATGATTTTTCGAATGCTCCCTGCCAGACAGCGGCTGATTTCCTCCTGATATCCCTCCATACCCCTCTCGTCCTTTCCTGTTTTCAACTTTATGATGCCCTCATGTATTTTGTGTCCATTGATCCCTTGTCTCATCTCATCTTATGAATCAGCCAGTCCAAACATGACACCTATCTGCTCCGGTTTTTTCGAATTCTCTTTTGATTCAGATCCTGATAGCTTTGTATGACTTCCTTCCGCAATCCATAAAGAGCCAGCAGATTGGGGATTGCCATAAGACCATTGCAGACATCTGCCAGCTTCCATACCAGGGTAAGGGGTGCGGCAGCTCCCAGACAGATCACCAGAATATAAAGAGCGCGATACCATCCCACTCCTTCTTTCCCGCAAAGATATGCCATACATCGTTCCCCATAGTAGGACCATCCAATGAGGCTGGCAAAGGCAAACAGGGTCATACACACGGCAATGAGCTGATTCCCCAAAGGAATCACCTGAGAGAAGGATTTCATTGTCAACGCAGCCCCATCCAAGCCGGATAAATCGGCTCCTGCCAAATCCCCGGTTAAAATCACCAGGGCGGTAATGATACACATCATGGTATCGGCAAAGACCTCAAAGATCCCCCACATCCCCTGTCTGGCCGGGTCTGTTTCGGAAGAGGCAGAATGGGCGAAGACGGAGGTTCCTAACCCGGCCTCATTGGTGAAAACTCCTCTGGCTACGCCGATTCTCATGGCTGTGCGGATACCGTATCCCATTAAGCCTCCGGAAGCTGCCCGGAGTGTCCTGCCCTCTCCCCCAAAGGCAGCCTCCACGATCCACAAAAGGGCTTTGGGAATCCATCGGATCCGTGCAAACAGCACAATCCCTGCGGCTCCCAGATACAGAATCGCCATGCCCGGCACCAGCTTTTCTGCGACGCTGCCGATTCTGTGAATTCCCCCCAATAAAATCAAAGCAGCTACCCCGGCTGTCACTGCTCCTGTCAACCAGGGCGAAACGGAAAAGGCTTCCTGCAGGCTTGCTGCCATAGATTGGACCTGGGTCACATTTCCGATTCCAAAGGAGGCTATCATACAAAGGATTCCATAGAGAAGAGCCAGACCTCTGGCATGGAGGCCCTGCTCCATATACTCCATAGGACCTCCGGAATATGAGCCATGGGCTTCCCTCTTTCGATATCGGGTTCCCAGGGTCTTTTCCGCAAAGCTGGTCATCATTCCCAGACTGGCGCTGACCCACATCCAGAACACAGCGCCCGGTCCGCCTGCCACAATAGCAGTGGCCACCCCTGCAATATTTCCGGTTCCAACTGTGGCAGCCAGGGCTGTGCAGACAGACTGCCATTCTGAAATCCCGGTTTTTCCATCTTTTGTCTCCCTGCTTTTATCAGAAAACAGACTTCCCCAGGTATTATGAAGCCAAAATGAAAAATGACGGAACTGAAACCAGCCCGTCCTGACAGAAAAATAAAGCCCTGCTGCCAGAAAACAAACCAGCATACAGGGCCATTCCCACAATATTCCATTCATCCAATCTAAAACCGCCAGGAACCCTGTTCCCAATCGTTCCATATCTACCTTACTCCCCGGCTGTATCGCAGCCTCTCGTCTACATAAGGTATGCGGAATTATTATATATGATGCCAGGGTCAAAAAGTCAAAAG
>CAYMSZ010000015.1:0-15588 GCA_964393285.1 uncultured Lachnospiraceae bacterium
ACCCGCCCAAACATGAGAAAGAGGTACTTTATGAATCCTGTTGCTGTTATCACCGGAGCCAGCCGCGGCATTGGCCGGGAAACCGCCCTTTGTTTTGCCGCAAACGGCTATGATCTGGCTATTTCCTGCCAAAAAAATACGACACTGCTGGAGGAGGTGGCTGTCCAGGCTGCCGGTTTCGGACGTTCCTGTCTGACCTATACCGGAGACATGGGTGACCCCGCCTGTGCTGCTGCCTTTTTCACCCGGATTCGAGAGACCTACGGATACGCAGATGTGTTGGTTAACAATGCCGGTATCTCCCTGGTAGGTCTCTTCCAGGATATGACCCCCGCTGAATGGGAGGAGATTCTTCGTGCCAATTTAAGTTCTGCCTTTTACTGCTCCCAGGAGGCTGTTCGACTCATGCTTCCCAGACAGCAGGGCTGTATTCTCCAGGTTTCCTCTGTCTGGGGCAATGTAGGAGCCTCCTGTGAGGTGGCCTACTCTGCTACCAAAGGAGCCATTAACTCTATGACCAAAGCTCTGGCAAAAGAGCTGGCGCCTTCCCACATTCGGGTCAATGGAGCTGCTTTCGGCTGTATCGATACGGAGATGAATGGACATCTCACCAAGGAAGACCGAGACGCCCTGACGGAAGAAATCCCTATGGGACGCATGGGAACCTCCCGGGAAGCCGGTGAATTTCTCTATGGCCTGTCTCAGATGCCGGAATATCTCACCGGCCAGATTCTCACCATGGACGGAGGCTGGATTTAAACGGCAAACTGGCTGTTGTACAGCTTGGCATAGAAGCCGTTTTCGGCCAGCAGCTCCTCATGTTTTCCTTGCTCTATGATCTGTCCATCCTTCATTACCAGGATAACATCTGCCTCCCGGATGGTGGACAGACGATGTGCTACAATAAAGCTGGTTCGTCCTTCCATCATAGTGGCAAAGGCTTTCTGAATCTGAATCTCTGTACGAGTATCAATACTGGAGGTAGCCTCATCTAAAATCAGCATAGGAGGCAGACAGAGCATGACTCTGGCAATACAGAGGAGCTGCTTTTGTCCCTGGCTGATGTTGCCTCCATCCTCTGAAATTACGGTATCATAGCCCTTAGGCAAACGGCGGATAAAGCTGTCTGCATGGGCTTTTTTTGCTGCCTCTACTACCTCTTCCATGGTAGCTTCCGGCCTGGCATAGGCAATATTATCCCGGATGGTACCGGCCTTCAGCCAGGTATCCTGCAACACCATACCATAGCTGGTTCGCAGGCTCTCCCTGGTCACATGGCAAACAGGCTCTCCATCCACCCGGATTTCTCCCTGGTCCACATCGTAAAATCGCATCAGCAGATTGATGATGGTGGTTTTCCCACAGCCCGTAGGGCCTACAATGGCTACCCGCTGACCCGGTTTTACATGAAGATTCAAATCTCGGATCAGAGGTGTCTCTCTGCGATAGGAAAATGCTACCTGTTCCAGATCAACCGTACCCTTCACATCCTGCAACACCACTGCATCTGCATCCTCCGGAACCTGAGGCTCCTCCTCAATCAGTTCAAAGATACGGGTCGCACAGGCCAGGGCGTTCTGCAGCTCTGTTACTACGCCGGAAATCTCGTTAAAAGGCTTGGTATACTGGTTGGCATAAGACAAAAAGCAGGATAACTGTCCCACACTGAGATGTCCGCTGACTGCTGCCAGGGCGCCGGTGAGACCTACTCCCGTGTACACCAGACTGTTGACAAAACGGGTGCAGGGATTTGTCAGGGAGGAGAAGAAGGTAGCCCGCAAAGAACAGGTTTCCAGGCGGTCGTTGATCTCGTCAAATCGTTCCATGGCCTTTTCCTCGTATCCAAAGGCCTGCACCACCTTCTGACCACCGATCATCTCATCAATCAGTGCCGTCTGCTCTCCTCTGGTCTCACTCTGGAGCCGGAACATGGAAAAGGTTCTCTTGGCAATAAAGCCTGCCACCAAAAGACTGATTGGCGTAATGCAGACTACTACCAGAGCAATCCAGAAGTTAATAGAGAACATAAAGCCCAATGTGCCAAAAATAGTCAAAATTCCTGTGAACAGCTGGGTAAAGCCCATAAGGAGACCATCGGCAAACTGGTCCACATCGGCAATCATGCGACTTACAATTTCTCCGGTACTGTGGCCATCCATATATTTCAGAGGAAGAATCTGAATCTTATCAAAAGCTTCCTTTCGGATATCCTGGATCACATGATACGTAATCTGATTGTTGCATACGCTCATAAGCCACTGAGCCAGGGCCGTCAGTGCGATACAGATTCCCATCCGTTCTCCGATAGAGAGAAGCTTCGTAAAATCTACCTTTCCGGGGCCTAACATCAGATCCACCGCGTCTCCGGTCAAAACCGGCACATACAGCGTCAGAACCACTGTAGCGGCTGCCAGAATCAGACTTCCCAGCACAAAGAATCTATAGGGGCGAATCCGTTGAAGGACTTTTTTGATGGTGGGAAGATTCCTTGCAGCTGTTTCTTTCTTGTTTTTTCCACTCATGCCATCTCGCCTCCTTCCTCTGTCATGACAGTCTCCCTGCCGTCTGCTGCAGGATTTTCTGTATGGATAGACTGCTTCTCATACTGAGATTCGTAAATTTCCCGATATACCTGACAGGTTTTCATCAGTTCCTCATGCTTCCCGATTCCGGCTACCCTGCCATCGTCCAGGACAATGATCTGGTCTGCATAGCGGATACTGGAGGCTCTCTGACTGACGATAAAGGTAGTAGGCGCATGAGGCATGGTGCGGATGGCGTGACGCAAGGCTGCATCTGTGGCAAAATCCAAAGCGGAAGCACTGTCATCCAAAATCAGAATCTCCGGCTTTCTTACCAGGGCTCTGGCTATGGTCAATCTCTGCTTCTGACCTCCGGAGAAGTTTTTGCCATTCTGAGCTACTTCTTCATCCAGACCCTTTTCTTTCTTTTCTACAAATTCCTTTGCCTGGGCCACTGTCAGAGCCTGCCACATTTCCTCCTCTGTGGCATCTTCCTTCCCCCACTGAAGGTTACTGCGGATGGTACCCATAAAGAGCTGGGCTTTCTGAGGCACTACGCTGACCTTCTGTCGAAGCTCCTCCAGAGATATCTCTTTTACATTTTTTCCGTCAATGGACACTGTACCTGCTGTTGCATCATAAAAACGAGGAATCAGATTGACCAAAGTAGACTTGCCGCTTCCGGTACCGCCGATAACGCCGATGGTCTCCCCGGGGCCTGCCTGGAAGGTTACATCCGAAACAGATTCAGCGCCTGCCTTTTTGTAGGTCAGACTTACATGATCAAACGCCACAGACCCTCGGCTTATAACAGGGGCATTTCCCTCTGTTTTCCCCGGATCTGTCAGGCTGGATTCCATCTTCATGACGTTTTCAATACGGGTTGCACAGGCCAACGCCTTGGTAATCAAGATAATCAGATTTGCCAGCTTCACCAGCTCTACCAGGATCTGAGACATATAGTTGACCAATGCCACAACCTGTCCCTGGGTCAATTCCCCCAGGTTTACTCCCCGGCCTCCTCTGCGCAGCAGAAGCAGCAGGCCCACATTCACTACAATGTAGGTCATAGGATTCATCAGTGCAGAAATTCTTCCTACCGTCATCTGCATCTGCGTCAGGCGCTGGTTTTCTTCTCCAAAAGTTTCCACCTCTGCCTTCTCCCGGTTAAATGCCCGAATCACCCGGACACCGTTTAAGTTTTCTCTGGTCGTACCCAGAACCTTGTCCAGGCCCTTCTGCACATTTTGATACAGCGGTATGGTAGACAGCATAATGCCAAATACGATAACACTCAAAACAGGAATCACTATGACGAAGATCATGGCTCCCTTTTTATCAATGGTAAAGGCCATAATCATGGCGCCAAATACGACAAAGGGGGAGCGCATCAGCAGACGCAGCGTCATATTCACGCCGTTTTGCAGCTGATTGATATCACTGGTCATTCGAGTGATCAGGGTAGAGGTTCCCTCTGTATCCATCTCCGTATAGGACAGACTCTGGATATGGGCAAACAGGGCGTGGCGCAGTCTGGCAGCAAAGCCTACTGCTGCCTTGGCTGCAAAATACTGGGCCGTAATGCTGCAAGCCAGTCCGATGAGTCCCAGGGCAATCAGGACACCGCACATTTTCAGAATATATCCCACATCTTCGTTGGCGATTCCCGTATCTATGATGGCTGACATAACCAGCGGAACAAACAACTCAAAAATCGCCTCCAGCATTTTCATGAGAGGACTCATAATGCTTTCTTTTTTGAAATCCTTCAGATATACGAGTAGACTTTTCAAAGCCGGATCCTCCCTTCCAGGGCCAGATACTGGTCAAAAATCATTCTGCTGACCCGTCCTCCAAAGACATATGCCGGATGTTCCTCATGATAGACGGAATCCGAAAATTCCTTGTTCATCAGTACAATGACATACTCTCCGTAAGGGGTATGAACGATTCCTCCGTCATTCCGGCAGGCATCCATGCTGCCGCTTTTGGAGGCCACATAGATCAGCTCTTCCTCCCCTGTATCCTCACTGTCCAGCAGGTACTGAGGCAGATTGCGGGTCAGCATGGTCTGATAATGCTGGCGTCGGAAGATTTCCCGCATCTTGGCACTGGCTGTGGCGCTGATCAGTTCTCCCTTTGCCAGTCTGGTAAACATGCTGGCATATTCTCTGGGAGTCGTGGTTCCCAGCCGATCATACCGGTCAAAATGAATGGGATTGTGGAGCACCGTGTTAGGGCAGCCAAGCTTTTGGATACAGGCGTTGATGGTATCCAGTCCCAGATAATCGATCATCATATTGGTGGCAATGTTGTCACTGACGATGATCATCAGCGTTGCCACATTTTTTACAGACATAACCGTTCCGAATTCCAGATCCCGGAACATACCGCTGCCATCTACGAATTCATCTTCCCGGTAAGTCAGCTTGTCCTCCAGGCTGGCTTTTCCCTTTTCAATCTGATCAAAGAGACAAGCCAATATATAAGTTTTAATGGTGCTGGCTGTTTCAAAGGGTTCATCTGCCCCCATGGCCACCACATTTCCTTTTAGATCGTCTACATAAACTGACATCTTGCCATCGTAGCTGGCAAGTTCTGCCTGAATTCGTTTCTCCAATGTTAATGCAGGATGCATTTTTGTTCTCCTTTGCAATGGTCTCATGTCATTTGTTGTTTCACTTATGGCATGATGATATAGCTGACTTATAAAAACTCTTTCAGAACCCGCAGAGCGTTTCCGTGGAAGATTTTTTCTATGGCATCGTCGCTGTAGTGACGGCGGTGAAGCTCCGCCTCCAGCATAGGCAGGCAGGAGCAATCGTACATTTCCAGATTATGCTCAATGCCGTCAAAATCCGATCCCAGACCGATCATCTCAATACCGCCCTTTTGTCGGATGTATTCGATATGATCTGCCATATAGGATACCCGGCTGAACTGTTCCTCTGCCGGCTTATGAGGATCATCCAGGAAAGCGGCACAATAGTTAATCCCTGTGAGACCGCCTCTCTCTGAGATAGTGCGAATCATCTCGTCTGTCAGATTTCTCACATGAGGGCACAGAGCTCTGGCATTGGAATGACTGGCAATAAAAGGCCGTTTGGTGTGATTTGCCACATCCCAGAATCCTGCATCGGACAGATGAGACACATCGATTATGATACCCAGGCGCTCCATCTCTGCAATAAATTCAAAGCCCTTTTCCTTTAAGCCCTTTTCCGTATTGGCTACAAAGGGAGATACCTCATGGCTGTCTCCCGGCACCTGATTGGGGTAAGCCAGGCCGTTTTCAAAATTCCAGGTCAGGGTCATAATCCGTACACCCAATTCATAGAATATCCGCAATATTGCCGGATTATCCAGGCAACAGCCTCCTTCCTCCACCGTCATCAGGGCACTGATTTTCCCTGCCTGGCGGTTTGCCTCCAGGTCTGCCCAGGTTTTCACCTGTGCAATGCGGTCCGGATATGCCTTCATCATCTGGAAAAACTGATCAAACTCCTCCAGTGCCGTAACCAGAGGATTTTCCTCCTGATTTCCCAGATAGATAAAAGCTGCAAAACACTGGAGCATGTAATCCCCTTGCTCCAGCTTATGTAAATCAATATGCAGATCATTATCCAAAAAGCTCTTGGGTTCTCCCTTTTTCGCTGCCCGACGCAGCTCGCTCAAGGTATCACAGTGAAAATCTATTACTTTCATAAGCCCTCCCTGTTATTTTGCCAATTATGATCAAACACCCTTATCATATCACTTTTTTCGCACACCTGCCACAGCATAAAGACTGCCATGGAGATCTTTTCGATAATTCTCATCTTCCGGCCGGAGGCTGTTGATGACGACTCCGTTGCTTCCTGCCTTCGCTGTGGAATGAATATACTTTCCTTCTCCCAGATACATGGCAATATGTCCGGGGAAATACAGCGCATCTCCTTTTTTCATGACGCCACTTTCCAGATTTTCCAGAGAAAAGACCCTTTGACCATCCTCTTCCACAAAGGTCACCGGGATTCGCTCCAGAGCATATCCGGCGGCAATAGCAGCATCCCGGTAAGCGATTACACCGCTTCGCATGTATGCCATGGATACCAGACCGGAGCAATCGATTCCCTCCATGGAACGGCCGCCCCAACGGTACTGGGTTCCCAGGTATTCCTTTGCCGTAGCTTCCAGATGATTTCGGAATGCTTCCTCATCCCCTTTATAATACTTCTCCAGAAGGATCTGCAGAGAGAAATCCGCCTGTCCTCCCACTGCCTCCCGGGAGCGTTTGGATACTTCTTTCAGATTTGTCAAAACCTCTTCCGGGTTTTTCCACAGATAGTCTTCTGTAAACCATTTCTTTTCCACAAAGCGCCAGGGAATATACCCTTCTTCTCCACTGAGGAGGCGGATTTTGCACCAGCCGTTCTCCATCTTCTGCGCTTCTTTTTCAGGCTCTGCCAATTCCACGATACATCCTGTTCCCAGGGTCATGAAGGGAACTCCCTGAACCTTTGGCAAACTTAAAACATCCACCTGGCGACCGGAAATGACGGCCAGAGGCTTTGCCAGATACTCCTTTATCTCTTTCTCTGTACACAGCTTCAGATTCTCTGTCTCTACAAAACCAGCATAGCCGTAATAGGTAATCACATAGCTCCAGATTCCTTCCCTTGACAGGACACGACAGCTCATTCCGTAGAGTCCCTCATCCGAAATGGTAGAGAGGCATCCCCTTTCATCTTCTCTGGTCTTTCCTGCTTCTCCATAGATGGTAGCCACAGGCTTCTTTATGATACCAAAACATTCCATAGCTGTTCTCCCTTTCTTATATGCCAGGAACGCCCGGGGAGTTCCCTCCCCAGGCGCAATCCGTTCCTTGCTTTATTTTCCAAATCCTTCCCGGATTTCTCGATCATTGGCCAACAGAAAATGACCGGGACTTACTTCCTGCCAGGAAGGCGGGTTGGTCTCATAATCATGAATCGACGGGTCATAGATCTGATGTTTTTTCTCTCTTTCGTGAATCGGATCCGGCATAGGGATGGCAGACAGCAGAGCCTTGGTGTAAGGATGTCTGGCATTGGTAATCAACTCCTCTGTCTCTGCCAGCTCTACGATCTGTCCCTTATGTAATACGGCGATCCGATCTGTAAAATACCGCATTACCGACAGATCATGGGCAATAAAAATGTAGGTGATTCCCTTTTCCTTCTGCAGCTTTGCCAGCAGGTTCAGCACCTGGGCACGGATGGACACATCCAGTGCGGAAATGGGCTCATCTGCGATGATCAGCTCCGGCTCCATGATCAGCGCTCTGGCAATACCGATTCTCTGTCTCTGTCCGCCGGAAAACTCATGAGGGAAACGACTGGCAAACTCCGGCAGCAAGCCTACCTCCGTCAGTGCCTTTTCTACCCGTTCCCTCCGCTCTTCTTCCTTCATATGCCTGTGAATATTCATCAGACCCTCGCTGACAATATCATCCACCTTTGCTCTCTCGTTAAGGGATGCCATAGGATCCTGAAAGATCATCTGAATCTCCTGGATGATCTGACGGTCCAGCTTACGGCTGATTTTGCCGTTGATCTTCTGTCCCTTATAGAGAATCTCACCCTGAGAGGTAGGGTGAATCCGCATAATTGCTCTGCCGATGGTGGTTTTACCGGAGCCGGATTCTCCTACGATACCAAAGGTTTCCCCTTCATATACCTGAAAATCTACTCCTCTCACTGCCTCAAAGGCTTTCCGTCCTTTGCCAAAGGTAACATGGAGGTCCTTCACATCGACCAGAACATTTCTTTTTTCTTCACTCATCGATATACTACCTCCAGATTCTGCAGATTGCGGATGGCCTCCGGCGGCTCCACCTTAGGGGCCCTGGGATCTAACAGCCAGGTCTTTGCCTTGTGGGTAGGGCTCACCTCAAAATACGGAGGTTCTTTCAGGTAATCAATCTTTAAAGCCCTGGGATTTCTGGGGGCAAAGGCATCTCCTGTCACTTCCTTAAATAAGTTAGGCGGCGTGCCCTGGATGGTAAACAGATCCTCGCCTCTCTCTCCCAGCTGGGGCAGGGAGGACAAAAGAGCCCAGGTATAAGGATGTTTGGGATCATAGAACACTTCCTCTGCCATACCGATCTCTACAATATCTCCGGCGTACATAACTGCTACCCGGTCTGCAATATTGGCGACTACACCCAGATCATGGGTGATAAATACGATAGTCAGGTGATACTTTTCCTTCAAGCTCTTTAACAGGTCAATAATCTGGGCCTGAATGGTGACATCCAATGCCGTCGTAGGCTCGTCGCAGATCAGGATCTTTGGTGCACAGGCCAGGGCAATGGCAATGACTACTCTCTGTCGCATACCACCGGAAAACTCATGGGGATACTGCTTATACCGACGCTCCGGCTCCGTAATTCCTACATCTGTCAGATACTCCATGGCTCTCTTTCGGATGGCCTCATTTCCCTGATACTGGGGTTGATGGAGGCGGATAGCCTCGGCGATCTGATCCCCGATGGTTTTCAGAGGATTTAAACTGGTCATAGGATCCTGCATGATCATTGCAATCTCACCGCCCCGGATCTTCTGCCACTGGGCATCCTTTTTGATCTTGGTCAGATCCTTTCCCTCGTACCAGATCTCTCCCTGAGGGATGAATCCGTTGCCATCCAAAAGGCCCATAAAGGTCTTGGTAAATACAGATTTTCCGCTGCCGGATTCTCCTACCAGAGCCAGACTCTCTCCCTTATAAATATCCAGAGAAATGCCCCGGATGGCATGGAGAACCTTTCCCCGCAGATTAAATTTCACATGTAAATCCTTTACGGATATGATAACTTCTTTTTGTGTATCTTTTTCCATGGGACCTCCTATCTATGGTTCTTCGGATCTGCCGCATCGGAGAACGCATTTCCGATGATGTAGAAGGATATGGTGACGATAGACAGCACCACCACAGGGAAAATGAGCTGATACCGCTGGGAGGCATTCATCATAACCTGACGACCGTCATTTACCAGGGTACCCAGACTGGGTGTGGTAGTAGGCAGTCCCAGACCAATGTAGGTAATGAACACTTCATTGCCGATGGCTCCGGGGATGGCCAGAGCCATACGCAGCATAATAACCGACACCAGGTACGGTAAGAGGTTTTTCATCACCAGCTTCATAGTAGGGGTACCCAGACACCGGGAAGCCAGGTTATAATCCCGATCCCGGATAATCAGAATCTGATTTCGGATAAAACGAGCCATACCGATCCAGCCTGTAATACACATGGAAAAAATCAGCGTCTTAACACTGGGGGTCAGAATCAGGGCCATCAAAATGAGAATGATGGTCTGGGGAATATTGTCCACCACGTTATATAACTCGGTAAAGAAGAAATCCAGCTTCCGTACATAGCCCCACAGCACCCCCATGGTAATTCCCACCACAGCCTCGATGATGGCTACGGTAAATCCGATGAACAGAGAGGTTCTGGTGCCGGACCAGATTCTGGACCACAGATCCTGTCCGATGGAATTGGTGCCAAACCAGTAGGTACTGTTAGGCGTCACATTTCTGTCCGGAATAAACAGCTCATTCATATTGACCTTGTTCGGATCAATCTGATTGGGTAAATAGGGCTGAACAAAGGTAAACAGCAGGATGGCTACCATGACCACCAGCATAAACACAGCACCCTTATTTTTAAAGAACAGACGCACCGTGCTGCCCCAATAAGAGTAATTGCTGTAACCGATACGCTCCGCCTCTTCCTCATTAAAATCTGCAAAGGAGAACAATTCCTCGTCGGTATAGCCTGCCAGGGCATCTGCCCGCTTCTCCAGCTCTTTGGAGGTCTTTTTTTCTAATTTTTCTGCCAGAAAATCTTGTATCGACATTATCTTCCTCCCTCCTTTGAGCTCAGGCTGATTCTGGGATCCAGAATCGTCATGAGGATATCGCCCAGGAGCAGACCCACAATACCAACTGCCGCATACAACAGGACAATGGCCTGGATCATGGTATTATCATTGCTCTTGATTACCTGTACCAGAAGGCCTCCCATACCGGGAATGCTGTAGAGAGATTCCACATACATGGAGCCGATTACCGTATTCAGGAACGAGGAAGGCAGATACTGTACCATAGGGACAAAGGCATTGCGGAATACATGGCGGAACATGATCCGATTCTCCGATACGCCTTTGGCTCTGGCCAAACGCACATAGTCCTTATTGGCCTCATCTACCATATAACGACGCAGCCACATCCCATAGTAGGCAACATTACCCAGTGCCATGGAAAATACGGGCAATATCCAGGTCTTCCAGTTTTCTGCATCAAACAGCATGGGGATATTCAGCGCCAGAGTCCCGTACATCTGAATCAGCAAATGGTATACCACTGCCGGTACCGCTTCGATAAATACGATAAACAAGGTGCCGAATTTGTCAAACCACTTTCCCTTAAACCGTGCCATCATGGTGCCCAGAGGGATTCCCAAAAAGAGAGAAACCAACAGGGACAACACACCTAAGCGAATGGAAACAGGCACCTTATCCTTCAAAATCTCGGTAACTGCCACATTGACCCGGTAGCTATGGGACACACCCAGATCTCCCTTTAAGAGGTTTTGAAAGAAGTGCAACAGCTGCACCGGAAGAGGATCCAATAATCCCAGCTCACGCAGTCCTGCCTGAATCTGTGCATCTGTCATTTTTTCATAGTTCTGGAAATAGCCTTCGATAGGCATCAGTCGCGTCAGCAAAAAAACCACACAGATGATGAGCACCAGTGTGATGAGAGATCTGCCGATTCGCTTCATCAGATATTTTGCCATTCCTGTCCTCCTTGTTTCTTTGGTGTTGGTCAATAGAAATGGTTTCCTGCCATTTCCACTCACCAACCCCAGGAAACCAGATAGTTGCCAGACAGGTGAAAACACCTGTCTGGCAAGTCTGTTACATATCACTCAATTTTTCTTTCAAGGAACCTTAACGATAGAAGCTGTCATCCAGTGCATATACGTTAAAGTTGAAGCAATAGAAGTAGCTGTAGTCGATAGCCGGACGCTCCATGGATACCATGTTTGCTGTAGACGCATCGGTCAACCAGGCATCTACTACATCTGCGCTCAGAGTAGTATAGTCAATTTCGCCTCTTCTGGCCATCTCGGCACCGATGGTGCTGGCCTCGGCGTTGTAGATCTTGCGGATCGTCTCAATGTAGACATGCTCTGCATCCCAGTTGTTGGTGTTTTTGCTGTATACCAGCTCTACCTGAGGCTTGTAGGAAGACAGGTAGTAAGCACCACAATAATACATGGTATCAGCGGAGGTAGCAAAGTTCGCACCCAGCTCCTCTAACTGAGGTCCGTAAGCAGGCATGAATACCACATAGGTCATCATGGACAGGAAGTAAGGAACCTCTCCGGTCAGGGTGTACTGTAAAGTCGTGTCATCCACTGCCTTCACGCCTACTGCCTCAAAATCTACAGGCTCATAGGTGGTGGCTACTCCATCCCCATCGGTTACGGTTACGATGCCGGCCTCATCTACTGTGTAGGTGGTGCCATCCTCATCTACCACTCCTGCCTCAGCATTGCCCAGATAGTTCAGATATTCATAATATTCTTCCGCCTGGTCGATGATGCCAAAAATCAGGCTGACTGTACTGGAACCCATGGAAGGATCCAGGATGTACTTCATGGAATCTACGAAATCCTGAGCCGTTACCTTAGCTACCACATTACCATTGGTGTCTACCCAGGTAGCATTGTCTCTCAGATGGAAGGTCCAGGTGCAGGTATCACTGTCATATTCCCAATCTGTTGCAAGGCTGGGCTGTACTTCGCCCTGAGAATCGTACTCTACCAGAGTATCGATTACATTGGCGCCTACTGTCTGCTCATTGGAGTTAGAGGTAGTCAGATAGTTTAAGGTCGTCAGCTCACCGGAATACAGCACACGATAGGTATCGTCGTCGGTATCGGTGTAAGGAGAGGTGATCTGGCCGTTCGCGCCATCCTCATACTGTTCCATGGTCAGGAAATCGTCTAACAGATGCTGACCCTTGTAACGCATACTGGATACACCGAAGGCGGCATACTGTCCCTCCCAGGGATTCAGTCTGCTGACTACAAAGCTGGATACGCTGGTGCCGTAAGGAATGGCCAGTGCATGATTGATCAGATAGCTCTCTGCCTCTGCAAAAGCAGTGTAACGGGCTTCTGTGTCATCGGTAATGGCCTTTGCAGCCTCTACCAGATTGAAATACTCCTGTACCACTTCGGAAGAAGCCTGATCGTCACTGATTGAATATGCCAGGTAAGCATAGCGCATACCGCGGTCATAGCCGCTGGCTCTGGACTCATCCTCTGCCTGATAGAAAGGATCGGTATAAGTCTCCGGGTCAGCATAATCTGCACCCCAGTTGCACAACAGCAACATATAATCGGAGCTTCTACGTACGGAAGAAAGGAAGTTCTCGGAAGGACCGGCCTCTACTTCCACGTCGATGAACTCTACGCCGTCACCGTTTAATACTGCTTCCAGCTGTGCCTTTAATACTGTGCACTCTTCCTCCCAGTTGGTGGTGCTGGGATTGTATCGTACCAGAACCTTTACCGGGAAGCTTACTCCCTCTGCTGCCAGCTCTGTCATGGCCTGATCTCTGTAGATCAAAGCCGCTGTCTGGTCAAAGAAATCCTGCGTCTGCAGCTCCTGGAATGCCGGATAGTCGGTATAATCCACACCATTCTCATCTACAGCAAAACCACTGGGGGTAATGGTATTCTGTATATAAGTATAGGGATCTGCATACGTACCGGTATTTACGCTGTATGTAGAAGCTCTGCTGACTCCATAGAAAATTGCCTTACGGAAATTCTCGTTGTTTACTGCTACTTCCCATACCCAGGGCTCATACTTGTCATCAATACTGTAAGTCTTGCTGGGATCCTTTTCCACCGGTTCTGCAGCCTCTGTAACCGTTCCGGATGTAGCGTTTCCGGAATTGGAGTCTGTGGAAGCGGTGCTTGAATCTGTCTTTCCGGAGCAACCAGCCAGCATAGAAAGGGCCAGTGCCAGAGACAGAGTCAAAGACAAAATTCGTTTCTTCATGTCATTCTCCTCCTTTTCGATAAACGATAATCTATGATTTGCACGTTTTTTGCAGCTTTTCTTTTCTTTCTGCCATCTTCATGCCAAACCATCAAAAACAAGGTACTTTTACGATGCCTATCCCCGGTGTCTCATTCATTAAAATCCGCGATCCCTCATAACTGGGGCCCCCTTCATAGGGATCTACCCGGCAAAGAGAAGGACCATCTAAATCTGCCCTGGTGATTACACCCTTTGCCGCTGCCAGATGGGCTGCTGCGCTGACTGCAATCTTGCTTTCCAGCATGCATCCGATCATGCACTCCACTCCATATATCTCGGCAATGGAACAGATCTTCAACGCTTCATAGATACCGCCGGTCTTCATCAATTTAATATTGATCAGATCTGCCGCCCTGCCCTGGATCAGACGGATGGCATCCTCCGGAGAGAATACGCTTTCATCTGCCAGAATCGGGGTATTTACATTGGCCGTCACATACTGCATACCGGCAAAATCATGGGCTTTTACCGGTTGCTCCACCAAATCAATATCCAGTCCCTTATCCTCCATACTGCGGATGATGCGAACCGAATCTCTGGCGCTCCAGCCCTGATTGGCATCTACACGGATCTTTACCTCCGGTCCCACTGCCTTTCGAATGGCTTCGATGCGAGCCACATCCCGGAGTCCTTCTTTTCCTACCTTAACTTTCAGAATGCCAAAGCCCTGTTCCACCGCTTTTTGACTGTCTGCCACCATCTCTTCAATGGAGTTTACACTAATGGTCAGATCTGTCTCAAATTCTGTTCTGTGTCCTCCCAGAACCTTATATAAGGGTTTCCCCAGATTTTTTGCATAAAGATCATAGATGGCCATATCCACTGCCGCCTTGGCAGAGGTATTCTTCAAAATACAGGAGTGAAGTCTCTCCATGACCCCATCCAGATCTTCCACATCCATTCCCACAAGAGACGGCGCAATAAACTCCTCAATGGCGCATCTGATAGAGCCCTTCGTATCCCCTGTAATCACTGCAGTAGGCGGTGCCTCACCAAATCCAACCTGCCCATCATCTGCTGTAATTTTTACAACAATGTCATTCACAGCATCCACTGTACGCAGAGCGGTCTTGAAGGGAGTCACCAGAGGAATCTGTACCTCTCCTAATTCGATTTTTGCAATCTTCATATGTAAATTTCTCCCGGAAACATGAAATCGACGATTCCTGCAAGAAAAAAGGCAGCATGCCAAAAAAGGCAGCTACCCCTTTGTAACTGGTCGTTGTTTTTAGTATACTGAATTCAGGTAAAAATGCAAGTAATTTTTCCCCAACTTCTCATGTTACCCGTACAGAATAGACAAAACTCAGGCCTTCTCCGGTTCCGGATACTCTACTCCAAAGCACTCTACGGTAACTGTCTTCATGATCTGAGGAGTTACCGGCTTATCTCTGTAATCGGTTCTGGTCATGGCAATCTTATTTACCACATCCATACCCTCTGTTACCTTGCCAAAAGCTGCATACTGACCATCCAGATGAGGAGCAGGCTGATGCATAATAAAGAACTGAGATCCGGCTGAATTGGGCATCATACTGCGAGCCATAGAGAGAACACCTCTCTCATGCTTTAACGGGTTCTGGAATCCGTTTCCTCCAAACTCTCCATGAATCTGATAGCCGGGGCCGCCGGTACCGGTACCCAGAGGACAACCTCCCTGAATCATAAATCCCGGAATCACGCGATGGAAGCAAAGTCCGTCATAGAATCCTTTCTTCACCAGGCTGACAAAGTTATTCACTGTGTTGGGAGCAATCTCCGGATACAGCTCTGCTGTAATCACATCGCCGTTTTCCATTGTGATTGTCACGATAGGATTTTTCTTTTCCATATAATATATTCTCCTGTTTTTTGATTGTTCAAATCGCTACTTGTGGTTTATCATACCATGAATATCCGGTTCTGTCCATTCCGATGTAG
>CAYMSZ010000016.1:0-15151 GCA_964393285.1 uncultured Lachnospiraceae bacterium
TTTTCCAGTGTCAAGGGTAAAATTCTCACGATAACCTGCCTTCCTTTGCCGTAAAAAAATGACTGGATGTTTTATTCCTTCATAGAGAAGCCTTCTAAAGGAACCAGCTCACAGTTCTTGATTTTCTTCTCCCAGAAATGTTCCAGAGGGATATGTTCCAGCTGATTGATAATGGCACTTCCCAGGGCTCCATGTCCTACGATGAGGACATTTTTTCCCTGCTCCAGATCCGGCTGTACCACTTCCTGCAGGAAGGCGCCTGTCCGGGCATAAAGGGACTCGAAGCTTTCGGAGCCGTCCGTTGCCACATAGTTTTTCGGGTCTGCAAACAGCTTGTAGATGGGAGAATCCGGATGATTCATATAGTTTTCCAGTCCCTCATAGGCGCCAAAGCTGATTTCTGCCAATCGGGGATCTATGATGATAGGGATAGACCGCCCTTCCAGAAACAGGGTGGCTGTTTCTCTGGCTCGCTGAAGAGGGGAACAATAGCAGATGTCAAAAGAAACATCTGCATATTTGTCCCTGGCTTCTCTGGCCATCTGGCGACCTTCCTCATTCAACGGGATATCTACACTTCCCTGAAGCTTTCGCCTGGCATTCCAGTCGGTTCTTCCGTGTCTCATAATATAAAGCATGTTATTTTCTCCTTTTGCAGACTTTTTACAGGCATATTGCAGGCTTACCGTTTTTTGATCATCTCCATGTAGGGGATCACCTCATATCCGCATTTTTCATACACATGTATGGCATTCTGATTTTCTTCCTCTACTTCCAGTCGTTTCACATGGTCAGGATAGACCTTATCGAGATAGGAAAAAAATCCGGTTCCGATCCCCTGGTGGCGGTACTCCGGCTTAATATACAGGTCTTCGATCCACAGACAGGGCTTGCCAAACTCTGTGGAGAAGCTTTTTGCCACCATAGCATATCCCAAAATCAGATCTTCCTCAGCAAAGACATAGCCTTCCAGGTAGGGACTATCCCCTACGCAGGCTGCAATATCGTTTTTGAAAATTTCCCGGGAACCGTTGCTCAGCACAGCCGGGGATGCGTAGAACACCTGCATCATAGCCAGAATCTCTTCCGCATCGGAGGGTTTCATGTTTCGTATCATTGACTTCATGATTACACCCGGTAAATATAATTTTCTTTTCTGGGTTTCTCAGGAGCCTTTTCTCCATAGCCTAGTACGCAGTTTCCGATGCCTTCATAATCCCCTTCTACACCCCACTCTTTTAACAGAGCCTTGCCTTCCTCGCTGTCAAACACTTCCTTGGCACGATGAATCCAGCAGGACTGTACGCCTACTGCCTCGGCAGCGTTCATAAGATTTCCCATAACCAGAGAACCATCGTAGAGATAAGTAGGCACCTTTCGATCGGCCAGAACGATAACTACGGTAGCAGCTCCGTAGAAGGGGTCGATACCGGCGCCCATAACGGCAGCGTTCATTTTAGACAGCTTCTCAATGGTCTGTTTGTCCTGGACTGCAATCATAATAGGGGACTGCTTTCCCATACCTGTAGGAGCGTAGGTACCAGCCTCCAGGATGGTGTTCAGCTGCTCCTCTGTGATGGGTCTTCCATCAAACTTTCTGCAAGAACGGCGAGTTTTCAAAGTGGTAAGTGTGTCTGTCATAGTAGGTTCCTCCCAATTTTATGATTTATTTTTTTCCTATCTCAACCCGCATCTGAGCCAGCAGGGTTTGAATCCTGTCATGTTCCATCTTCATACTGACCTGATTGACCACGACTCTGGCAGAGAGAGGGCAGATCTCTTCTAATACGGTAAGTCCGTTTTCCCGGAGCGTCGAACCGGTTTCCACAATATCTACGATGACCTCGGACAGACCTACTAAGGGAGCCAGCTCTACGGACCCGTTTAATTTAATGATTTCTACGGTCTGTTCCTTCCGGTTATAAAAATAATCTTTGGCAATAGCCGGGTATTTACTGGCCACACGAATCCGTTCATGATGGGCCAACAATTCTCTGGAGGATTCCGGTCCGCAGACACACATACGGCATTTGCCAAAGCCCAGATCCAGGACTTCGTATATCTGTCGGCCCTCTTCCAAAATGGTATCTTCCCCTACGACGCCGATGTCCGCAGCGCCATACTCCACATAAGTGGGAACATCACTGGCTTTTGCCAGGAAAATCTTAAGCTTGTGGGTTTCATCCAGGAAAATCAGTTTTCTGGTCTTGGGATCATGGTATTCCTCACAACAGATCCCGATTTTTTCTAACAGTGCCATGGTCTGGTTCGCCAGACGGCCCTTTGCCAGGGCTATGGATAAGTATCTCATACATCCGCCTCCTGTCTGGTATCTTCTCTACGGATCATGCGTACTTCCTCATAGCCTGCCTGCTTTCCCTTCTCTATCAGTATAGCACAGTTTTCGGAATCCTGGAGAGATATTTTAACCTGCTGCAGTGTGACTTTCCGGCCCTCTTCCCGCAGCTTTGTTGCCTCTTTGATGGCCTGTTTTGTTTCCTTTTCTTCATAAAGCAACAGCAGGTCTAACCAGCAGTCATTGTCTCTTTTATGCTGTCTGGCCAAAGCCTCCATGACCCCATCCACTAAAATGGCAAAGCCCACTGCTGCGGATTGTCTGCCAAACTGTTCTATGAGATGGTCATAGCGACCTCCTGTCACAATAGGTTCCCCCAGACCATAGGTATAGCCGCGGAAAATGATGCCATTATAGTAGGCATACTGAGCCGTCATTCCCAGATCAAAAGAAATATAGTGTGCCAGGCCATAGAGAGATAAAATCTCCTCTAACTCTTCCATCTGGTTGATGGCAGCCAAAATATCCGGCTGTGACAAGGAGCCGAATACATCCCGAATCTCCTTTGCGGTGCCAAACCATTCCGGCAGATGGCCAAAGGCTTCCTGAATAGAGGAGGAACAGCCGTTCTCCTCCAGCTTTTCCTGAAGCTGAAAGAAATTCCGGTTGGCCAAAAGGAGCTTTACCTTTTCCTCCTCTTTTTGGGGAAGGGCCGCTGCCTGTAACAATCCTTTGAGGAAGCCGGCATGGCTGACGCCTAAATGAAACTCTGTCAGACCGCAGGCCAGAAGGCTTCGAATGGTCATCGCCAGGATCTCCCCGTCACTCTGAACCGAGTCCTCTCCGATACACTCCACGCCGGCCTGGGTAAATTCACTGAGACGCCCCTGGAGACTGGTCCGGTTAATATAGGCGTTCCCAATATAACAAAGTCGAATGGGAAAGGGATCTTCTCCGAAATATTTCACAGCGCAGCGGGCAATGGCAGGGGTCATGTCCGGCCGCAGAGCCAGAATCTCTCCCTGTCGATCGGTAAACTTAAACATCTCCCTGGTGGCGACGCTGCCCTTCTCCTGTCCAAAAATGTCCAGAAATTCAAAAGAGGGAGTGGAGATATCCTGGTAGCCAAACTGGTGAAATACGGCGCGGATTCTTTGACATAAGTCAAGCCGTGCCGCATATTCTCTTCCATAGATATCTCGCACTCCCTCCGGAGTATGTATATTCTGATTCATGATTTCTAACCTCATATTGCTTTACTATAGTAACGTGGTAGTACATGAAACTCATTATACAAAAGACATATTTTTCTGTCAAGGAAAATTCTGGAACGGTCAATCTGCTTTGACAGATTCCTTCTATCCAGGGATGGATTCCCTCATTCCCTTTCCGACAAATCCAGCTGGATTCCCTCCAGATAGTGGACAAAAGCCCCTGCCTTGGAATGAAGCTGATAGCGAGGATCGATCTCTTCCAAACGGAAGGATTTGCGTCCTCCTGCCTCCTTTCGATCCCAAAACTCTTTTAATTTGGCAAAGGGCAGATAATACAGTTCGTCCCGATGGGTATAGTAGAGAACCAGAAAGGAAATGCCGCCCTGCTTTTCAAAGGCTTCCATAAAGGAAATCTGGTGTTCATGGACATTCTGAAGCGGGAAGGTATCGGTATTGCATTCCTTGGCATCAAAGCATACCGGCAGCCCCTGTACCACTCCGATATAATCTACGGTACTTTTCTGATCAAAGTAGGCCAGAGTGATATGCCGCTTTTCTTTGTCGATCTCCATAGGTGTAATGGGGGTGGGGATCTTCTGAATCAGCGCCAGTCCACTTTCCAGATAACGAGCATTGGTTTCGTTAATCAAATCTTCCAGGGTGGAACCCCTGAGTCCTCTGGATTTCCATGTTCCCATTACTCATCCACCTCTCTCATCTTCTGAAACATCTCCGGCTCCGGGGCAATCCATTCCCGGCCGGACAGATAGGACAATTCCCCTGTTATCTCAGGCAAGGTAAACCGCCATGCATGAAGGAGCTGATCTTTCAGTCCCAGCTTTTTCTTGTAAATATCGTTGACCCTTCGGCTGCCGTATTTATAATCTCCGATAATGGGATGTCCAACTGATGCCAGGTGAGCGCGAATCTGATGGGAACGTCCTGTTACCAGTCGAACCTGGAGCTCCGTATTTTTTCCGTAACATCCTACGGGGGTGTACCAGGTTTCTATAGGCAGGCTCTCCGCGGTTTCCACCTGGGAAACGGTTACCTGATTTTTCTCGTGATCCTTTACCAGATACCCCTTAATATGACTTCCCCGGTCTACATGGCCTGACACAAAGCAGCGATAATCCTTGTGAGCGGAACGATCCTTCAGGATGGCAGACATGGTCTGTAACCCTGCCATGGTCTTCCCTACGATAAGAAGGCCGCTGGTATTGCGGTCCAACCGGTTGCAGACAGAGGGATGGAATCTTCGATAGCTTTCCTCTGTTAATTCGCCTTTCTCCCGGAGATACTCTAACACATACTCCACAGCAGAGATATCCTCCGGCTTTGCCTTTTGGGACAGGATTCCGGCAGGTTTATTCAATAGCAAAATATGCTGGTCCTCATAGATGATCCATTCTTTTTGGAATCCTGTGATCCCTTGATTCCTGGAAGCCTGATTCCTGGAAACCTGATGATTGGAAGCCTGATGATTGGAAGCCGTATTCCGGGAAGGAACGCCAACTGCCTCTTCCAGGCTTCGACCGCTGAATTTCTCTATGGTCTCATCGGAAAAGAAAAGGCGCACTTCATCGCCTGAGATAAGCTTTTCAGACCCCTGGCACTTCTTTCCGTTCAGGGTAATATTCTTTTTTCGCATCATCTTGTAGAGAAACCCTTTGGGAGCCTGCCCCAGAAAACGAGCCAGGTATTTGTCCAGCCGCTGTCCGGCCTCTCTCTCATCAATTACCAGTAATTTCATGTTCCTATCCTATTCTTCGTTTAACTCACAATAGCTGTTCAGATAATAATCTGCCATACGCTGTTTCTCTTCCCTGCAATAATGGGAATAGGCATCCTCCACTGCACAGGTCTCCATGCCTGCCCGGATTCCGGCTAACAATCCTGCCGGTACATCCTCAAATACGATGCACTGAGCCGGTGGCGTCTGAAGTTCTTTCGCAGCTTGCAGATAGATATCCGGAGCCGGTTTGCCTGCATTGACTTCACAGGCCGTCACCACATAGTCAAACAAATGCCGGATATTGTGAGATTCCAGGAAGGCATCTACCAGTTCCCTGGAATTGCTGGTACAAACGGCAGTTCCATAGCCATGATTCTTCAGCCAGACCAAAAAGTCATAGGCGCCGGGCTTTAGGGTCACTTCCTTTTGGTACTTTTCTCTGGCCTGGCGATTCCAGTCATCCTTGATCTCCTGAATGGAACGCTCCGGACAAAAATGATTCTGAAAATACTGAGCCGTTTCGGTAAAGCTGAGTCCCTCCAGCTGGGCTTGCAGGTCATCCGGCACCTTTTCTCCTCTTTCCCTGAAAAAATCTTCATCAATGCGAAACCATACCCACATGGAGTCGCACAGAGTTCCATCCATATCAAAAAGAACTGCTTTTTTATGATTTAACATCTGATCTCGTAACGACATATTTTCTTTCCTTTGTATCGCCATGTCCGGTTACAGCATTCGCCATCCGGCATCCAGCTTATTCTTCAGAAGGGTGCCCTTTCTCTTGGCAAATCCCAGGGGCAAGCCCTCCATGGTCACCAGACACCAGCCTTCTTCCCCTGTCACTTTGGCACCTTCACAGTCGATGGTTTCCCCTTTCAGGTAACGGATGACTCGTTCATCCTCCCGGGGAAAGCGGATACAGCTGCGGAAGGTATCTTCATTCAGATACATGGCCAGGGCCTGACTGGGTTCAAATCGATTTTTCTTACAACTTCCCATCAGGAGGCCGGTGCGCAAGAAACGCAGCTTTCGACAAAATCCCATGTCAATGGGAAGAAGGTACACCTGGTCTTCCCTGACGGACAGATCAGACAGGTTCCAACCCAGCTGCTCCATATCTAAGAGAGCTCCAAACTCTGCCAGAATCCCACCTTCTTCTATGGTCTTGCCCACTGTTTTCTTGCCCGTTCCTTTTCCTGTGACAGGTTTTTTCGCTCCGGCTTTTTCCCATTCCGATACAGGAGGCTGTGATTCCATAAGGGTATCACTCTTTCTCAGGCAGGCAGCATATTGCCCCTCTCCATGGACTTCGTGGGGCATCAGCTTCCGATCCTCCACCAGACTCAAATCCGGATAGGTATGTAACAGCCAGGCTACATTCTCTTCATCCTCTTCTCGGGAAAAGGTACAGGTGGAATATACCATGGTACCGCCGGGGCGAAGCATGGCAACGGCCTGACTGAGAATCTCTCTCTGGATAGGTGCATAATAGGAAGGACCTTTTTCCTCCCATTCCTGTCTCATATCCGGTTCCCGGCGAAACATACCTTCCCCGGAGCAGGGAGCATCTACCAGAATCCGGTCAAAATAACCGGGAAACACCTGGGCCAGCCGCTCCGGCGACTCTGCCGTTACCAGAAAGCTGCGAAAGCCAAATCGCTCCAGATTTCGCACAATGGCTTTTCCTCTGGAGGGACTGATGTCATTGGAAACCAAAAGTCCCCTATCCTCCATATCATCCAGAAGCTGTGTGGATTTTCCGCCTGGCGCAGCGCACAAATCCAGAACCTTCTCTCCCGGTCTGGCAGCCAGCATAGCCGCCGGCAGCATGGCGCTTGGCTCCTGGATATAATAGGCTCCTCCATAGTAAAGAGGATGTTTTCCCAGAGAAATTCCTTCCGTATCCCGACTGCAGCGGCCCTTGGCACACCATGCTACCGGCTCACTGTCCCGGAAAAAATCCTCTGACATGGGAAGGGTCTTTTTCCTGTTAAGTCGGTATCCCCTCCAGGGTTTTTCCTGATAGCAAGCCAGTAAATCCGGCCAGGAAGAACCCAGCTCCTGTTCCATCTGCAATATAAATTTCTGAGGTAAATCCATGGTGTCTCCTTGGTTCGTTCCGTTGATTCTATCTGTTTCTTATCGTATCTTTTGTGCCTTTTTGTTTGCTGCCATCTCATCAATCTTTCTGCCGTATTCCAGGAGGGCTTCCTTGTCCCCGCCACGGTAGATTTGATAAAACTCTCTCTGGAGGGCCAGCATATCTTCTTTGTCTGCCACCTTATACAGATTTTGCAGATTATTCAGAATATCTGCCACACTGCCGGATTCCTTCTGGAACATGTTTTGAGAGTTGATGACATCCTCCCGGATAGAAGCCATCTCAAAATCCAGGGCCTGCACAGCCTTGGCAGAGGCAATCAACCTGGTTTCAATCTCTTCCGGGATATGTCCGTTATACTTATAGTGAAGAGAATGTTCTATGACGGACCAGAAATTCATGGCCAGGGTCCGAATCTGTATCTCCACCTTGATCTTCTTATGTCCGTAGATCGTCTCCACATCATAGAGAACATTTACATGATAACTCCGATAGCCGCTGGCCTTCGGATGATTGATGTAGTCTGTCTCACTGACAATCTCCAGATCAGACATCTGGCGGATGATCTTTACCACAGCCATAATGTCCACTTCAAACTGGCAGATGAGGCGGATGCCGGCAATATCATCGATCCGATCTTCAATATCCTCCAGCTCCACGCCCTTACGGTTTGCCTTATCTAAAATACTGGCGATGGTCTTGACCCGACCTCGCACCTGCTCAATGGGGGAGTAAAGTCCTGCTGCCCGATAATCTGACACCATATGGCGAAATTTAATCATCAATTCTTCTACTGCCAGATCGTAGGGAGCCAGAATCTCTCTCCATGCGTATAATTCCATAAACTGCTTCCTTCCTCTTTTTCAAATTAGGGGCACATGGCCTGCCTTTCATCCCCCGCAGCAGGCCATCCCTTCTCGATTATTTCAGACGCTTTAATACTTCACACACCAGATTCCAGGTTCGCTCCACAGAAGAGATAGACAATCTCTCGTTAGGGGAGTGGATATCTCTCATATCCGGGCCGATGGAAATCATATCCATGCCGGGCATCCGGTCTGCAAAGAGACCGCACTCCAGTCCTGCATGAATGGCCTCCACCTGCATTTCCTTACCGGTCTGCTCCTTGTATACCTGGCAAAGAACATCCCGCAGATGGGATTCCGGCTCATAAGCCCATTCCGGATACTCATTGTGAGTCTTGGCCTCTCCGCCTAACAGCTCCGACAGAAATTCCAGCCGATGACTCAGGGCATATTTCCGGGAACGGACAGAGCTTCGAATGGAGAAGTGACCCAAAAATGCCTCTTCGGTCAGCTCCATCACGCCCAGGTTCAAAGAGGATTCCACCAGTCCGGGAATATGCTGACTCATGGACTGAACACCATTGGGACAGTTTACCAGGAAAAACAGAACTCTGGTGGTGCTTGCAGGAGTCACGGCAGATACGGTCTCTACTGCTTTCCTGGTGACAATCACATCCACATCCGGATCCTGCACATCATATTCCTGCTTCCAGTCTGCCAGAACGCGGGCTACCATGTTCTCCAGTTCTTCCCCGCTCTGAGGATCTGTAAGGATCTCTGCCTGACAGGTGGAGGGAATCACATTTTCCTTTCTGCCGCCGGACAGGGAAACCAGGGCCAAAGGCAGCTCTCTGCTGATCTCATAGAGAAGACGACCCATAAGGATATTGGCATTGCCTCTCTCCTTGTGAATTTCTGCTCCGCTGTGTCCTCCCTTTAATCCGGTGATCTCCAGCTGATATACCAGCCCCTCCAGCTCTTTTCTTTCTACAGGGATTTCACAGGTCTTTCTCATGCCGCCTGCGCAGCTGGTCAGCACCGTACCTTCGTTTTCAGAATCCAGATTGATCAGATATTTGGCATGGATGGCTGCGGGATCCAGGGCCTTGGCTCCATCCATTCCCGTCTCTTCCTCTACGGTAAAGACACATTCCAGGGCAGGATGAGGCAGGTCAGAAGCCTCCAGGATGGCCAGATTATAGGCTACGGCAATGCCGTCATCTCCGCCCAGGGTAGTTCCTCTGGCACCGATCCAGCCATCCTCCACAAACAGATCCAGAGGATCCTTGAGAAAATCATGGGTGGATTCCACTGTCTTTTCTGCCACCATATCCAAATGTCCCTGAAGCATTACAACAGGGGCATCCTCATAGCCTGCCGTTGCCGGCTTATAAATGATTACATTTCCTACCTCATCCTGCAGGTAGTTCAATCCCTGCTCCCTGGCAAAAGCCACGCAGTAATCACTGATGGCACCGGTATTGCCTGATCCATGAGGAATCCGGCACAGCTCCTCAAAATAATAGAAAACCCTTTCCGGTTTCATTCCTGTTAATACGCGATTCATATTCTGTCCTCCTTGTCATTCTCTCAGCATATGGATTCTGATTTTCTGATGAAGAATAAATGTCTTGATCATGAAATAAGTTACTGTATGAGAATTATTTTAGTACGTATTGCTTGTATCTTATTCTTTTTGCTGCTGTTGTTTTTTCCGCAGATCGCTGTTTCCGGTGCGTCCTCCGGACTCTTACTGTGGTATCAGACTGTCCTGCCCACACTCCTTCCTGCCATGATTCTGGCAGAACTGCTTTTGCGCATTCATGGAGATATCTACCTGACCAAACTGTTTCATCGTCCCCTGGAGAAGCTGTTTCACTGTTCCCGAAACGGAGCCTATGGGGTAATGATCGGCATGCTGACAGGTTATCCTATGGGAGCCAAACTCACAAGGTCTCTCTATGAGCAGGGAAGAATCACCAAACAAGAAGGAATCCACCTTCTTCATTTTTGCAATCAACCCAGTCCCATGTTCCTGGTAGGCTATGTATCCCTCCAAACCTTGTCAAAAGGTGTGATCTCTCTTCAGCATACCATACTTCCTCAGATATTGCTATCTGTCTATGGATCGGCCTGGCTCTGCAGCATGATTTCCTGTCATGTTTCCAAAGACCGGATGACTGCTCCCTCCTATGACCAGGAGCAGTTCTCCATGTACTTAAAGGGACAGGAAAACCCGCAAAAAACCACCGATTCATCCTTTCTCTCCCTGCTGGAGCAATCGATGATGAACAGCATCGAAGTCATGGTAAAAATCGGTGGTTATATGATTCTATTTTCCATTCTGGAGTGCTTTCTTTTTCAGCTTCCCGTATCCAATGGTTTTCTACTGACAATCATCAGCGGGATCCTGGAAATGACCACAGGAGTCCGGACTGCAGCAGCCTCACTTCCCACAGACGCTGCCCTTCCCCTTTGCTGCTTTATGGTGTCTCTGGGAGGTCTGTCCGGCTATGCCCAGACGAAAAATGTGCTCTCCTCCGATCTTGCCAAAGAAAGTCACTATTTCCGCTGGAAAGTCCTGCAAGGAATACTGGCTTTCCTTTTATGCCTCGTCCTCCGTATCCTCAGTCTCTTCTTCCTCAGTGGGCTCCTGACCGGCTAATTCTCTCCGGTTGGCGGTAACGATCTGATAGCTGGACTGGAGAGAACCGCTGAAGGTCTCAAAACGGCTTCTGGCACCCTCTAAGGTATGGGCAATGATATCCTGCATGGATTTTAACATATCATCGGTATAGCGAATAGAGCCTTCGCGGATGGAATTGGCCTCCATGGTAGCCTGATCCACGATCTGCTGGCCGCGGATGGTAGCAGACTGAATGATCTCGTCTGCCTTGGCATGAGCCTGCATAATGATCTCATGCTCATCTAACAGCTCCTTGGTATGCTGGGTAGCCTGAGCCAGCATCTCCTCTGCCTGACGATTGGCATCGGACAGGATGGCCTCCTTGTTGCTCAGGATTTTCTGGTATTTCTTAATCTCTTCGGGAGTTCTCAGCCGAAGCTCAACCAGCAGCTCCTCCATCTCATCCTTATCCACAATGATCTTTTTGTTATTGGAAAAGGGCTGAGGCTTGCAGCTATCAATGTACTCTTCTATTTCTGTAATCAACTGTTCAATTTTGCTCATCGGAATCCTCCCAGATTTTCTTACTCTTCATTCCTGTGATGTGAGGCAAAGGCGTCAGGCCTTTCCCCCGGTGTTTCCATATTTTGTGTAAAGCTTTGCTGCAACTTGAGGTGTCAAAAACTCGTCAATCTTACCTCCAAAGGAGGCTACCTCCTTTACCGTACTGGAGCTAAGGTAGGCATACTTCAACTCTGTGGTAAAAAAGATGGTATCAATATCCGGCGCCATAATGCGATTGGTCTGAGCCAGCTGAAGCTCATATTCAAAATCGGTAATGGCTCTGAGACCTCTCACAATGAATTTTGCTCCGTATTCCTTGGCAAAATCAATGGTCAGTCCCTGAAAAGGTACGGCTCTCACATTTCCCAGATGAGCGGTAGCCTCTTCGATCATAGCAACACGTTCCTCCACAGTGAACAGGGGATGCTTGGCCTGATTGGTCAAAACTCCTACGATCAGCTGATCCACAGTCTGGGAGGCTCTCTCAATGATGTTAATATGTCCTAATGTAATGGGGTCAAAGCTCCCCGGATAAACAGCTGTCTTCATAGAGTATCCTTCCCAATCCACATGTGCTTGTTGGTCTTGTATTTTTTCTCCTTGCGGATGTAGTAACCGGCCTGGGCAAGCCAGGAAAAATCTGTCTCCAGGGCAGCTTCCACAATAATAATGGTCTGCTCATCTAACAGTCTGGTCTGTGCAAGAAGCTGAAGCACCCGCACCTCCCAATCCTGTCTGTAAGGCGGATCCATGAAAATAATATCAAAAGGCGGCTGCTCCAGACGATCCAGCCTGCGAATCACAGTCAGCACATCCCCCGGCATGATCTCTGCTTTCTCATCCAGATGGGTAAAAGTCAGATTATGCTGAATACAGGCAATAGCAGCCTCGCTGTTTTCTACAAAGACTGCATGGGAGGCTCCCCGACTCAGTGCTTCGATGCCGATGGCGCCGCTACCGGCAAAAAGATCCAGAAAACGGCAACCCGGCAAGGAAGGATTCAGCATATTAAATAAGGTCTCCTTCACCCGGTCTGTGGTAGGTCTGGTGTCCATGGTCTCTATGGTCTTCAATGGTAAACTGCGTGCCGTCCCGGCGATGACTCTCATAAATCGATTCCTTGTCTAAATTTGATGTAATAAAATGTCTCCTATATTATAGTATGAAATCCCATTTCCTGCAAGCATTCCAGTCAGAGAATTGGATGAAATGCCAAAATAAATTGCCAAAATAAATTGGCAGCAGGGTTCTCCTGCTGCCTGAATCAAGCTGATTTATAAATGACTCCACTTTTTTGCCAGTTGCCGACGTATGATTACATAGCTGATGATGTCAGCTGTCAGGGTAACGATCCAGCTCACCGGATAGGTACTGTAGAGAGACTGAACGGTATGGAACTGCTCCAGACGGAAAAAGGTAAAAATCCAGAACAATCGGAGGCCACAGGCACCGATAATGGAGATAAACATGGGAACCACTGAGTATCCCAAGCCTCTCAAGGCACCTACCATAGAATCCATCATACCGCAAAGGGCATAAGTCCGGCTGACGATCCGCAATCGATCCATACCGGCTGCCACTACCACATCACTGTTGGTGTAGAGACGGAGAAGATGGTTGCCAAAGAGAACGGCTCCATTTCCTAAAACCACACCGGTAACCAGCGCACAGCCCTCTGCGCAGAAAAGGATCCGGTTGATTCGCTCATATTTACCGGCGCCGGCATTCTGACCTGTGAAGGAAATACAAGCCTGGTAAAATGCATTCATTGCCACATAGACGAAGCCCTCAATATTAGAGGCGGCAGAATTTCCTGCCACTACCGTAGCGCCAAAGGAATTTACAGACGCCTGAATAATTACATTGGAAAGGGAGAACACGATTCCCTGGAGACTGGCAGGAAGGCCGATTCGCAAAATCTGAAGGAAAATCTGAGGGTTGACCCGCATCTTTTTGAGCTCCAGACGAATATTGCCCTGTTCCTTCATTAAGCACCTTACAACCAGAAAAGCTGAGATACACTGGGAAATCACAGTAGCGATACCTACACCTGCCACATCCATCTTAAACTGGATGACAAAAATCAAATTCAAAACCACATTGACCACTCCGGCAAAAGACAGGTAGTACAGGGGTCGTCTGGTATCTCCTACTGCACGAAGAATGGAGGCCCCGAAGTTATACAGCATGGTAGCCGTCATACCGCAGAAGTAAATCCGCAGATATTGTACTGCCAGATCCAGAACCTCATCCGGGGTATCCATCCAGATCAAAATCTGTTTGGCAGCAACCAGACCGATGACCGTCAGAGCCATTCCGCTGAAAATGCTAAGAAGCATAGCGGTGTGAATGGTATCCGACAGCTCTTTGTCCTTCTTCGCTCCGTAATATTTGGCTACCAGTACATTGGCACCGATAGAAAGTCCCATAAAAAAGTTAACCAGCAGATTGATCAAAGAGGTGGTGGAGCCTACTGCAGCCAGAGAATTATCTCCTGCGTAGCGCCCTACTACAATCACATCTGCAGCATTGAACAACAGCTGCAGCACGCTGGAACACATCAAAGGCAGTGCAAACAATAACAGCTTAGACAAAATCGGCCCATTGCACATGTCTATTTCATATTTTTTTGCTTTTTCACTCCCACTCATTTTTTACCTCTTCTTATGTTTTTTAGTATAGCCAATCAGTGATTGTATCTCTAACTGTAAAAAAATGCAAGAGGCAGGAGGATTTTTTTATTCAACTATACTCATACCGGACTGTAATCCATATGCGCTTACAGCATTTGTAACAGCATTTCTGATGGCTCTGCCCATGACCATAGCCCCCAGGGTGCCCACCATGTCAACATTGGCCATTACCTCTCCCACAGACATGGCATAGATGCTGTCTCCGTCTGCTGATGTATTGACAGGACGTATGGTTCTGGCGTATCCATTGTGGCTCATGGCCGCGATTTTGTTCATCTGGGTTTTATTGAATTTGCCGTTGGTTATGATGCTACCTATGGTGGTGTTTCCTACAAAGAGATTGGTATCCGGTTTGTAAAGCCGATACAGTTCTTCTTCCGAATTGGCAAATGTCTTGCCATCCTTACCAAGGAGTCCGGCGATCATCTGACCATTGTCATAATCGAAAATATCTCCCAGGGCATTGACTACAACAACGGCGCCTACCTTCAAATCCCCGATCTGTACCGCATAGGCCCCCAATCCGGTCTTCACCGCTCGTTCCATCCCACATAACTTTCCCACGCTGGCACCGGTTCCGGCACCGTAATTTCCCTGTTTAAAAAGATGTTGATAGGCATTTTCCGCAGCTGCGTATCCCATGGCCTTATCCGGACGCACCTGAAAGCTTCCAACACCCAAATCAAAAATGCAGGACTGGCATACAAGAGGTACCACGCCTGCTCCCACATTCAGGCCGATTCCCCTTTCCTCCAGATACTGCATAACGCCTCCCGCCGCATCCAATCCATATGCGCTTCCCCCTGAAAGCAGCACGGCATGAATCCCGTCGGCATTTGCAACAGGTTTCAACAGCTCGCTTTCCCGGGAAGCCGGGCCGCCACCCATTACAGCAAGACCCGTAGGCGCCGTTCTTTCACATATGATTACCGTACACCCTGTTGCATTTACGGTATCCTGTGCATTTCCAATCAAAATATTTTCAATGTCTGTGATACTGATTTCCTGCATGGTATTTTCCTCCTCATAAAAACATGAGATACCCCGTCTTCTTTTCAATAACCTGATCTACAAACTTCACGGCGGCTTCACTGCCTCCGCACTGGCGCAATTCAT
>CAYMSZ010000017.1:0-2837 GCA_964393285.1 uncultured Lachnospiraceae bacterium
CCCAATGAAATTGCAAAAAAATACCTTGCCGTAGGCAAGGCAAAGGTGGTTCTTCCGATTCAACGCATGTTTCCTCTGGCTATGTTAGCAGGCATCTATATTGCCCTGGCCGGAGTGGGAGCCTCTGCTGCCTCCGTTACGGTAGAGAATGCTTCTCTGGCCAAATTGGTAGGCGCCTGTGTCTTCCCTGCGGGACTCACTTTGGTTTTACTGGCCGGCAGCGAGCTTTTTACCGGGAACTGTCTCCTGATTCTTCCTCTTTTAAGCGGCGAAATACGCTTTTCACAGATGCTGCGGAATCTGATCATCGTTTATCTGGGGAATCTCATGGGAGCTATCCTGGCTGCCTGGCTGGTGGTACAGAGCCATACCTTCAATCTGTTTGACAACGGCCTGGCAGTCTTTTCTATCCAGACAGCTGTGAGCAAATGCAGTCTTTCCTTTGGCGATGCCTTTATCCGGGGCCTGTTGTGTAACTTTCTTGTATGCCTGGCAGTCTGGGTTTCTTTTGCCGCCCAGACGGTGTCCGGTAAAATCATGGGGCTGTTCTTCCCCATTCTCCTCTTTGTTCTTTGCGGCTATGAACACTCTATTGCCAACATGTATTACATTCCTGCCGGACTTTTTTGCCTGAATCAGCCCACCTATGCTGCTGCAGCAGCACAGGCAGGGATTTCCACTGCTTCCCTGACCTGGAGTCATTTTTTCCTGTCCAATCTGTTGCCGGTAACTCTGGGCAACATGACAGGCGGTTTCTGTCTGGGAGCTGTATACTGGTGGATCTATATGAAGAAGTAAGCATTTACGCAGTAACTTTCCGACAGATGCCTCAGATTTTCTTACTGCAGGCTACTGCCAGAGAGCCGGGACCGATGTGGCAGGCTACGCTGAGAGACAGAGGATTGATGACAACCTCTTTGTAACCCGGCAATGCCTCCAGCAGCTCTTCCCGAAGAGATTCTGCCTGTTCTTCATTCTGGGTGTGGGCGATTTCCAGCCACACCTTCTCGCCTTCCAGGCCGCCAAAGCGGGTCTCAATGTCCCGTTTCAATGCCTGAATCATGGTACTCCTTGCCTGGGCCACTGTACGGCATTTGGCATAGGTATCCAGCCGTTCTCCCTGAATCTGCAAAACCGGTTTTAACCGAAGGAGGGTTCCCAGGGCGGCTACTGCAGGTGTAATGCGCCCACCTTTTTTCAGATATTTCAGTGTATCTACCATGATATAAATACTGGACTCCAGCTTTTCCCGTTCCAGTATCTCTTTGATCTCTGCACCGGAGAGTCCCTGTGCTGCCAAGGTAACGGCATCGATTACCGATTGACGCTGCGTAACAGAGATTCTCTGGTTATTTACCACATGTACTCTCTCATGATATTCTGTTGCCATAATCATAGCTGTCTGGCAGGAACCGCTCAAGCCGCTGGACATGGGGATGTGAACCAGCTCCTCTGCTTCCTCCAGTACCTGATTCCACAGATTCATCACCGATTCCGGGGAAGGTTGTGAGGTAGATATGGAGGCATCTGCCACTAACTTCTCATAGAATTCTTCCTGAGATAGACTGATTCCCTCAAAATAGGTCTTCTCATCAATCATAAAAGGCATAGGCAATATATAAATTCCCAATTTTTCTGCTTCTTCTCTGCTGATTCCACTGTTGCTGTCTGTCACAATTGCTACTTTCTTCATTCCCTGTGTCTCCTGTCTTTCTTTTCACGTCGTCCTATTCTGTCAATGATTTCCGAAGTATTCCTCATATATGTCATAGAAGTTTACCTCTGTGTGGGGAATCTCCTCATCGGCAAAGGATATTCCTTCCCAACGGCTGCTGTCATACTGGGTTGCCAGACCTGCCGTAAAGGATTGGTACTGCTGATAAAATTCTTCTGTCTTTTTTTCTTCGATTATGGTCTCCCTGTTTTCCTGGGTTTCCTGTTCCAGATAATGATCCACGCAATATATGATATAAAATCCATCCTCATTTTCCAGCAGACTGCTGACCTGTCCGGAAGTCAGATTGAAGATTTCATCTTCCCACTCTTGCGACACATCCTGTCTGGTAAGCCGGATGCTGCCGGAGGCTTCCCCGGAGTACAACTCCTGCAAGCTGGTGAAGGGTGTGCCGGAGGCTGCCTTCTCTCTTGCCTCTTCCGCCTGCTTTCGACACTCCTGAATCTCACTGTCATCCATGGGGCTGACGGTTCCATCTTCATTGGTTTTCGTTTTATACAAAACGATTTCCTGTACTTCCATGACTCTTGCCTGATCATCACTGACCTCGATTGTCATAGAATCGGTAATTTCCTTTACCAACCGTTCTGCCAGACGATATTCTTCATAAAGGGAGGTCAGTGCTTCCTGGGAAATCTGCACATACTGGCGTTCCTCTTCTCCCAGCGCTGCCAGATAGGTCTCTGCTGCTTCTGCTGCCGCCTGTCTCTCTTCCTCTGTCAGGTCCACTCCCTGCTGTTCTGCCATCAGTGTCATAGTCTTTAGCCGGATGAGAAAATCCTGAAGCTGCTCTGCCAGATAGGCATCAAAGGTCTCTTCCTCCAGGGATACAGACCATATATTTTCCCCGTAAGCAGCTTCATAGAGGCTTTTCTGATTCATCAAAAACAGTCTGACTTCTTCCTGGGTACAGGACAAATCCTCAATACGGAACATCTCTCCCCCATTCAATCCTGTGGTCAGCTTAACGGTGACTCCCTTACTGCAGCCTGCCAGGAGAAGCATTCCCGCCGCCAGAATAGCAGCAAGGCCCGGAATTTTTTTCTTCCATTTTCTATTCTTTCTCATGTCTTGATTTCCTGTCGTCTTATATTTTTTCGTA